>NZ_CAWQJR010000109.1:0-2216 GCF_963894935.1 Xenorhabdus sp. PB61.4 | reverse complement strand
AACCAATAAACCATTATATAAAATAGAAGCAATAAGTAACGTCACTAATTAAACTGGTGATATTTTTAATATACATTAAATATCATAGTTAATAACACTAAAAATCAATAATTAAATACACCATCCTCTGAAAAAACCAACTTCCCATCTTTTGAAATATATAAAATACCTTGTTGGTAAATGGTATATGTCATATTTTTATGCTTAAACATATATCCATAGAAAGAACAACTCCCTGTGTCACAATCTCTATTCATAGTGTGTCCTTTTATTGTCAGTGAAGTATGGTCTTTCTTATTTGTTATAACAGACTCCACATCCTCGCAACTTACATATCCTTCAGGGCAAAAACTATAAATAGCAACGTGATAAGTCTTTGTCTCAAAAATAGTTGCATCATCTGCAAATGATACCTGTGAAAATATGAAGAGCATAAAAGCTAACAGTATTTTTTTCATCATTGTCGTCGCCCCTTAATAGTCAGTTTTTAATTCAGCCATCATATATCGTGATTAGTTATTTGGTTTCTTATCTTTCTGACATAATCAATAATCTCATGGGCTGTCAGACCTATCGGACCGATCCCATCCGCAACCAGCATATCAGCCGCTTTACCATGTAACCAAACCCCTGCTCGTACCGCTTCCTCAAATGGAATACCCTGAGCCAGCAGACTACCGATAATACCGGAAAGTACATCCCCACTACCAGCAGTCGCCAAGCCACTATTACCTGTTTCATTTATCCACGTTCGCCCATCCGGTGCAGCAATTACGGTACGATGACCTTTAAGTACCGCCCAGCAACCATATCGGGCACTCAAGGCCTGTGCTGAACCCAGCCTGTCAGACTGGATAGACTGAGAGTCTGTCTGTAACAATCTTGATGCTTCTTTCGCATGAGGAGTGATAACAGTTTTGTCCGAAAGAGCAATTTTGCTTGGAAATTTTGCCAAAATATTTAAACCATCAGCATCAACCAGTACTTTTTCACCTTGATGGGTATAGTTGATCATTTTCTGTATAAAACTAACCGCCTCAGTAGAAGTCCCTAGCCCACAACCAATTACCCACGCAGATGGAAGCTCGCCTTCAAAAAGCTGGCTGGCTTTATTCAATATCAATTCCGGTACAGAATCTATCAATTGAACAGCTAGCGGCTCCTGATTAAAACCGATAATAACCTTCCCACACCCGCTCTTTAACGCAGCTGTACCCGTAAGAACACAAGCGCCACTCATAGTTTCAGCCCCGCCGATAATATTCAGAGTCCCGAAAGTACCTTTATGACTATCTTCAGGCCTGGGTAATGTTAGCGTTGGAAACCAGTCAGATACTTGCTTTTTTTCATCCTGAGTTATCATTCTTGCACCTCTTAATTTTATGTTCGCTTGTTGCCTCTTGACCCAATGTAATTGTATGAACAAATAACTCGTGTTATCCGCTATTTTTAATGAGTGAAATGTGATTGATATCTGTTTTTCAGTGGGAAACAGAATACCTTTTGTCTGATGGGTTGGGTTTGAGGGAATGTTTTATGAGTTAAAAAGAGCTGACAAGTACTAAAATAGTATCCTGATCTATTTATCATTTCACTCCTTTGATTTTCGATTCTGAAGTATCATATGATATTCCTTCGTTTTTTTCTTCGCCAATCCCAGAGGATCAATCTCTCCCGTTGGATTTGATACATAACCGTAAGTATTGACTCCACCTTGAATGCCTATCGGATCTGGTGTTAGGTAACAGCTCGCTATAGGTGAATAATATCTGAACCGATTATAGAAGAGACCACTCTCTTCATCCAACCACTGGCCGACGAATTGCAATCATCAAACTCGCAATTTTCTTCTCCCTAAAAAATAAACGCCCAGTGATCCCAGATTTCTTTATTAGATGACAAAAAGATGGGAACACTGGACGCTTACAAAAACTTTATAGAGTTATATTAATTTTTATTACATATAGAACCTTCAATTATCTATCAAGTAAAAAATCGCTTTTTTCTATTTTCTCTAGATATTTTTCTATATGTAACCCATCGAAATCATCCTCTGATACATAAAAACCAATATCTATTACTAATGATAACAGCTTGATAAATGATTTTTCATCATTTTCTAAAAAGTATTTCAAAAACAATATTTCATCAGGACTATCTTTTAAAACAAAGAAAGAATAGTTCATTACTATCATATGAGAAATAAATAATTCACA
>NZ_CAWQJR010000108.1:0-2264 GCF_963894935.1 Xenorhabdus sp. PB61.4 | reverse complement strand
CTTTGCCAGATCAATTCCGATAACTTGTTCCATGGGACACCTCTTCATATTTTGCTGATGTATTCAGCATGGCTCACTGAAGCCGATTTGGGGAGGTGTCCATTTCATTATTTCATAATAGTGGGACACTCGATTTACTTTCTCTGAAAGAGTCTATTTGCAGCTTTTTCCAAGAATTTTTTCACATTACTGAGCAGTTGCCACATATACCGACAACAATGATTACGTGTGACTGTTTCATGTAACGTGTGCCATAAGTATTCTATTTTGTTCAGCCAAGGCGAGTAGACTGGCAGGAATAAGAGGATAATGGTGGGGTTTTGAGCCAACCAACGCTGAACTGCCCGGCTTTTATGAATGCAATAATTATCTAAAATCACGGTCAGCGTTTTCACACCCCGATAATATCTTTTTAAGACTTTCAGCATTTTAATAAATAAGAGTGAATTTTTCTTTGCACTTCCCGTATAGAGAACGTGATTTGTTTGAACGTCAAGAGTGCCAGCAATGTAGTATTTGGAGTGATAATCCGCTTTTGTTGTCCTTTAAAATACCAGTCAGCGCCGATTTTAGGATTAAAGTGGATATCAACTTCATCTTCATAAACCACGGGATGTTTCTCTGAGGCCAGAGATAACGCTTTGGTAATGAGCCCCATTTTTTCATCATATTCAGGGTCAGGCACCTGTAATGTCGGGGCTGCTCGTCACCATACGATGCGATTTTTACAGAAAAATCGGTAAAGTGTGCTGATTGACAGTTTGATATTAAATAATTTTTTGATTTGAAAGATAAAAAAAGAGAGGCTCCAACGAGAACGAATATGACCAAATTGCTGGGGTGAATGTTCCAACAAATAAAACAGAACGGGCAAAAGTGGCGTTAAATTCCACCGAGGATGGCGACCCGCGGATAAAGGATACAATCCGGCCCATCCGAGTGCCTTAAAGCGATCAATCCACCGCCACACAGAGGAATGCACGGTGCAAAGTGTTTTGGCAACTTGAGACACAGATGCACCTTGATGTAGCAAGAGTATTGCCATAATCCGGCGAGCATAGTTTTTATCTGCCGTTTTTTGGACAATTTTTCTCATTTGACGCCGTTCATTGCGCGGAATGGGTGGTACGATGGCCATAACTCAGTCCTTCCTTTTTGTGTTTTTTTGGTTTTGCGATTAAAAAGTTCGCAAAAATAGGACTGAGTTTCTTTGATTCGCCTACCATTTTGAAAAGCTATTTAGTGTTGGATTTATTTTTGAGGCTAGCGAATTAATTCAGGTAATAAAAATCCTCGTATTTTCGAGGCTGGTGATTAAGGATATATATGTTTGATTATAATAAGTGCTGCTATTGGTGGGATTAAGAAAATCACAGCCAATATTGAATAAAAAATTTTGCGACTTTTTCTTTTGAATGCTTTAAATGCAAAAAGCAAACCTATTGGAAAGCTGATGTATCCAAAAATCAAGCCGAATACAGCAATATAGCCCCAGAAAAGGTAGGATATTATTCCCGCTACTATCGACATATATATTCCTTTATGAATCTATAATAAGATCCTCGGAATATATCAGAGTAACTCACAACAACCCACTCGTAAATGAGCTGGAGTTAGTCAACAAATATTTCTCACTTAATTACTTGATGAGATGCAAAATGGAGTTCTGTTCTTTTTTAGCAATAGGGGCATTGCTATTACCGTTAATAGCAGCCATGAAAATCGGTGGAGTAAGGGAATGATTAACCTGCAGAAAATTGCGGGTTATCTTTGAGGTTATTATTTTATTTCGTCGAGAAGAGAATAACGTGACTCAATTTTGACGGTGACATAAAAGTCACCGGCATTATATTCATAATAACTATCATCAAAGAGAAGTATTAATTCACCATTTGTGGGAACTGTTTTGTGGAGTACACCGTTACCAATTTCATAAGTCTTATCACCGATTTTTGCAATCAGACTATATGTTGGTGTAGGTGATTTACCAGGCACCCCTTGAGGTGCAGCCCATGTAGAAGTTGGACTGTTATAATCATATTGTACCCATCCCGCAGCGATGATAGATATCACGTCTCCTTGTTGGAGCACAAGCCCTGTTGGTTGCCCTTGTTCAGCATTGGCAGGTACATTTCCAGACCAATCATACATAGTATTAACGCGATGCTCGACTTTTATGATGAGTTGAAATGACATAGCCGCTCCTTTATAACTTTAAGTCGTCAAAAATAGAGAAATAAAGGAACAAAAGGCTATGTCACAGC
>NZ_CAWQJR010000107.1:0-2269 GCF_963894935.1 Xenorhabdus sp. PB61.4 | reverse complement strand
TTTATTTTTTCCCTGAAAAAGCAAGAAAAAAGTCATACACAATAAGGACATTTATTGGTGAGTGCAAAATTGATCTTATTTTTTATATTGAGAGTTTTTAGAGGTTACCTAAAGATTACGGCATTTTCTACTCCGGTGGGATTGCATTTTCTGATAACCCTTACAAAATCGCGCTGGATGACTTTGGATTTGATGCCGGTGACCGTTTTACCTACGAGTACAACTTTTTCGAGCATTGGTTTCACGATATCCGTATTGAAACTATTCTCGAAAATTCTAACCTAACGTCTCCTTTTTGTCTGGCCGGAAACAGAATGCCCGGGGCGACGTTAGCCGATGAAGCCGATAAAACACTGGCACTGTTCAACGCGATTATTCATGCTGATGAAACAACCATGATCGGAGAGATCCGTTCATTGGTTGAGGCACTTGATGCCGTCAAATTCAACCACCAAAAGATTAATCGCCAATTAAGTCGGCTCAATCTTGATTCACCTGAACTTGAACCCATCGTGATAGGGTGTTTGAACGGGCACTCATTCGAGAGAGGCAAACCGAAGGGATCGTAGCAAAAAAACAGCGCGTGGAACGAACGAGCAGGCCGCCTGCGGATATCAGTAAATTACCCCAAATAGACGCGTTAAGAGCGAAAGGCATCAAGTTAAAGCTGGCCTGCGATAACGTAGGCTTAGGCGTTTCTACGTATTATAAATTGCGTCACCAGCTAAAAAACGGGGGAATACAGTAGCCACAACCCCGGGAGGACAGCATCATGCAATTCGCAATCCAAATCGCTGTGATCGATAAATCGAGGTATCGCCATACTGAGACTCTATTCATGATAGAAAAACAGAAGGATTCCCCCAATGACATTGGGCTTTCCCTGTCTGAATCCAAATTGCTTTTGAATGCTATCCAGCAATCGGTGATCCAGAAACAGGCGGCTGAATATCTGGATGAACTTCGTGCTTGTCCCCATTGTCAACGAAACCGGCGGATAAAAGGCAAACAGACCATCCAATACCGTACCTTGTTTGGCATTATTCCCGTGGAGGGATTTCGGGTTTACCGGTGTGCGTGTAAGAAACATTCAACCCAAACCGTTAGCCTGCTCAATCACTGGTGTGATACGCATATTCATCCGGAACTTAAATACATAGAAACCCGGTGGGCATCACTGGTGTCTTATGGATTGACCGCCAGTCTGCTCAAAGATATTCTTCCGGTGGAGGAACACGTTAATGCCGCCACCGTCAGAAATCATCGTTGCCAGACAGCCAAGCGACAAGAGGCCGAATTAGAGGGGTTACCTGATTTTCTCACCGGTGATCCCAGAGGATGGGGAAACTTACCTAAACCGGGAAAACCGATGACGGTGGGCATTGATGGAGGTTACGTCAGAAATCGGGACGACAGAAAACATCATTTCGAAGTCATCGCCGGAAAATCATAAGCGGCTAATGTTCCGACCAAACGTTTTGGTCTTGTGCAATGTCTGGAAAATCATCCCCGAAGAAAACTCATTGCCCAGTTATCTTTACAGGGAATGCAGGCGAATCAACAAATTACTTTCTTATCGGATGGTGCTGATAATCTCAGGGATCTGCAATTTAACCTGTACCCCGAATCCCAGCACGTATTGGATTGGTTGCATATCACGATGCGTCTGACAATACTAAAACAATATGCCAAAGGAGTATCAAAAAGCGCACCTGAACTCGGTGCCGAATTATTGGACTTTTTGACCAGCACAAAATGGTATCTTTGGCATGGAAATGCGATGAAGGCATTAGAACACCTGGATGATTGTGCCGCTATGTGTGATGAGGACATATTGCATTATGAAAATAAGAAATCCTTGTCAAAACATATCGATGAAATGTATACCTATATGTAGATACTGCTGATCAAGTTGAACCTGCTTTGAAATGTACAACGGGAAAACCAGTAAAAATTAGCGATATAGGTGATAATATTACAAATATTGTAAACCAAGGAGCGAATCTAAGAGAGGTGGGATTAGGTATTACAAGTTACTATACTGTTAAAGGTGTTGGATTAAATACTTCTAACTATACTCAAATATATCCTTTAGTATCGAACCAAGATCCATTATTATCGTTGTTACTTTGACATAATTAATCATTGACAAAAAGAAACAAAAAAATAATGTTTTAAACTGAATTAACTTGAAACTTTACAGTGAGATCATACTGTAGTAAAAAATGACATTGAAGATCACAAAATTAATTAAATAATTTAACAAAAC
>NZ_CAWQJR010000106.1:0-2296 GCF_963894935.1 Xenorhabdus sp. PB61.4 | reverse complement strand
AGTTTATTTTTTCCCTGAAAAAGCAAGAAAAAAGTCATACACAATAAGGACATTTATTGGTGAGTGCAAAATTGATCTTATTTTTTATATTGAGAGTTTTTAGAGGTTACCATAATAGTGATTCCTTTTCTCAGCCAGATAGAAATATTCATATGGGATTATCTGGAGATAAACGAGTTCCGAACTATCGGGATAGTTATCTGGGGACGCCAAGTGGAAAATTTAAGGTAATGCGTCGTGGAAGTCCATTAGAAGATATATTGTGAGGATAAAGGATGGGAACTCCCATAGAGAAATACGAAATTTTGCATAAGATAAATAAAGATGTTGCAGAATTTTTGTGGATAGCTATGAAAAAGGCAGCTAATGATGGTTTTGATATTATCGGTTGCCACATAGATATTTGTTATAAGGAAGATTTAATAGAAGATCGAAAATATTATATTGTGAGCTTTTATCCCAGAGAAGTAACGCCTGAGAATGCAATGGAATATGAGTTATTAGGTGATGACCTTAATGTTTATATTGATGCTAATACGAAAGAAATTGTTTTCGCTTGTGCAGGCGTATAATTAATTTAAGAACATTATTACCGTGATATAAAGAAAAAAGCCGGAAAGATCTCCGTGATCTTCCGGCTTTTTTCTTTTTTTAAGAGCCGCTCAGTGTCTGCTCTTAGCGGCTTTTGTATTCTCCAATCAGTTCCCGCATCCGCAGCTTAATCTCACTGAGCTGGTCTTGCTGGCGTCGGTACTGTTGCTTAATGGTGCGGGTGTCGTCGCTGTTAGGAATAAGCACCAAACAGCCATCCATGATTTTAACAGTCAGTGTGCCACCAATCTCAAATCCAGCCTGCTTAAGCCATTGCCCTTTCAGGTGGATCGCTGGCGGGGCACTGGCCTTGTCATTTTGCGGCACGTATCCCACGGTGTAATAACGTTCTGTTTTGGCGGCTTTATTTACCGCCCGGTTTTGCTTAGAATGCGTCTTAGCCATCATTCAACTCCTGTTTAGTTGCTTGTGGTGAGCATCGTGTTCGGGTGCTCGCCCGAATACGTTGCGTTAATCGTTTTTACTTCATCTTGGAAGACCAGCGTTCCGCTTCATACTTAATAATCATCCCTTCCAGCAGCTCTTTGATCACCTGCCGCTGTTCCGGCTGCATGTTGCTGATCGCCTGAAACTGTAGAGCCAAATTGCTATCAGGCTGTAAGTGGCCGGGGTAAAATAGGCGATGTCCCGCTGAAGGCCTTGCTCTGCGCGGGCTGGCGCTGCCCTACGGGTATGACTGCCTCGGAGCTGATGGCCCTTTGCCGGCCAGTGGTTGGATGAAGAGAGTAGTCTCCTCTATAAAGGTAATGAAAAAGGAGCTCGTGGGATTGGGGTGAATGTATTGAAAGAATTTAATAAAGAAATTATTGGAGAAAAATATCAAACCAGAATAGGTAATACGAAGAAATATAGCGATAAAAAACATATCATTGAGTGTAAAGGTAAAAAGAAAGGAGGGTAAATTATGTTGCCTTTTATTTACAAATATAAAGTTAATTCATTTTTTAGTAAAACAATATCGCCTTTGAATAATCATTTTCTATGTTATTATTCTGATGATGAAGAGTTTGAAAATGATAAGGAGCTATGTTTTAAAAATGAGTTTGATAGAGGATCTATTCAGGCAAGTTCATGGGATTTTCTGTTTAGGGAATATGTGCCTACAGAATATTGGAATGAAATGACAGAGTATTTCTTTAAAAGTGAAGGAATAAAAATAAAAGATCTAGATTATTATAATATTAGTTTGATTGCTAATAGAATGTTTTCAATTTTTGATATTAACATGGAGCTTTGTTCTTATAGAAAAGAGCTAACGAAGTTTTATTGTCATTATCAAGTAATAAATTACAATGGCAATGATATTATACGCCTTTCATTTTTGAAAAGATTATTAGGTGAAATGTGGATTTGGGATCTTACCTATAATAACTTGTCCATAATTAATAATGAGTTAATATATACGGGAGAAAATGGGGATTCCTATAATTTTCATGCTCTCATTGATCATTTGTGTAATATGATTAATTCATTTTCACTACCTGAATATCTTGTTAATATGCTTTTATATGTCAATAAGATGATGCATGAATGTATTGATTTGTTATTGGGTAAGAATGTAAAATATGATTTCAGATTTTATTATGCTAATGAAAAATATATTGATGCTAATTTTTTTTTAGATGCTTATGAAAACAACAAAGAAATGATTTTTAATGTGCTTAAAGATTGCACTCGTGACTCT
>NZ_CAWQJR010000105.1:0-2301 GCF_963894935.1 Xenorhabdus sp. PB61.4 | reverse complement strand
AGCTCAGTAGCCAGGGCTTGTAACTGTTTCTCGTCCATCTTTTCACCTGTTTTAGTTGATAAATTAAACATATCAAAAACAGGCAATTACACAAATTTAGAAACAGGGTCTAGCCTTAACTACTACTATCGGCTATTTGTAATAGTGCCGTTCTGACATCCGTCCTCCTAAATCACAATATTTGCGGTCAGATTACGGGGCACACCGTTCTGATCCGCTACGATACCTGTTAATACATTGGTAATATCCACCGCGTTGGCCATATTCTGTACCAAATATTCATAGCCCGGTAGGTCACCAAAACTATCGTCATAAGGCCGTATATCCAGTTGCGCCATGCCCGAGGAAACGTTAATAATATTCGGATATTTTTTCTGTCCCGGTGTGGTCACCAAATTGATGTAAGAACAGGCCGTGAATTTGGGCTGCGCCCCCTCCCCCACACTATCTTTGCCCACGATGCCCCACCAGTCTTCGCCCACGTTGTCCGGCAGGATTTTGGGAGCATAACTGCCCTGAAATTTACAGCCGTAAAAATTCACTTTGCCCGAACTGTTACCGTATACCATGTAAGTACTCCAGCGTACCCATGTTTTCGGATCAAAGTCTGCTGGAGCACTCGGCGTTCCAGGGTCATTAACTCCCTCACAAATAAATTCCAGTCCGGTACACTCCAGTACTCCCCCATTTTGTGGGGCGGCCGCCATGTTGGCATAAACCTGAATGCTTTCGTTATAACCCACCTGCACATAAATCTTGGGCCGGACAACTGCATCCCTTACCCACCAATGGTAGGAACGCCGTTCCGGGGTCACTTGAGGAACCTTATTTCCATCAATGTAGGGGTCACCATACGCCAGAATCTTCCGCGTTGCCCCGTTCGACACGGCAAAACTGGGCCAGAGATACTCACCCCCACAGCGTAAATAAATATTGTTACTCTGATCGTCCAGTACTTTTTTTAGTGCCTCCTGCAGAGTTTTTAACGGCTGCTTCTGCGAACCCGGATTTTTATCATCACCAGCTACGGAATCGACGTACAGCTCGGACACATCCTTCGACGCTTGTTGTCCGTAATACAGCCCGTCTGGACGTAGAGTAAGCAGGTTGCCCTTATCCAATGACACAACGACACTAAGTGGACTGGCTGTCGTACCGTTGCCGCTTAACGTGCCGTTGGTACTGACCGCAATCTTATTGTTCAGGCTGTTGATCAGAGTGTTAATCACATTGGCGTTCGCTACTAACGCGTTCATGATTTTTTGTAGGTCTAGATCCAGACATGACCCACTCTGGCCGTTGCCAGTGATAAAGCCACTCCCCCCCACACAGACGCTGATTTTATCGGCAAGTGCCTGCTGGATAGCAGACATCGGCAGAGTCACTGCATCGCACTGGTTATCAATCTTAATGTGCAGCCCATTGTTGTCCATCGTGATACTGTCAATGACTTTCCAGCATACCCGGCTAAAATCCATATTGAGCGGTACATCATCACCGTTCCCGGTAAAAGGGCTGTCGCGGTCAATTTTCACCTTACGCAATGCATTGGCGTCGATTGTCACTGTCGTGCCGTCTCCGCGTACCAGCTCAATGTCCCCGGCACTGTTGACACTGCCACTGACCAACTGGGTGTCCGCCAAGAGGGTTTCCAGATCCACATTGACCTGACTACCGTCCCCGAGCGTCAACACCAGTGTATTGTCTTTGGTGAGCACCGCATTGGTCAGAGTCTTTTTCGCTATCGCGTCCGCCACTGCTGCGGTCAGATCCACCGTATGTACAGTACCGTCTTTCATCGTCAACGATACGCTGAGGGCACTACTGGTCAGACTCTGCGGCGCAATAGAAGCCAGATTAATATCATGAGTTACGCCCGCCTGATCCACTAACCGGATATCCGTGCCGTCAAAGGTCAGCGCGTCAATACCAGGTATGGCTATCTGTCCTGATTGAATGGCCTCTTTAACTAACGCACTTAAGTCCTCACAACGCACGATGCGCGTGGCTGGTGCCAGCACGTTGCCTTGACAGTTGAGCAGGCCTGCCTGTAGTTCATTGCAGATAATCTTCTGGTTAATTACCGACTGGATATAATCGATGATCCACCCTGGGTTCATCCCTGGCGGACAACAGTTAAACATACCTGGATTCATACCCGGTGGACAAGAGTTATACATGGTACCTCCTACGTTTTTTCATAATCATAATTAGTGTCAATTTGATGTGTTTTTCTACTGAACAGAAAAAATATAAAAACACTATTTTATTCCAATCCAAAATTTGGAATTTAGTTTCTAT
>NZ_CAWQJR010000104.1:0-2387 GCF_963894935.1 Xenorhabdus sp. PB61.4 | reverse complement strand
GGTGTTGGCGGCGATTTGGGGGGAATTGCTGGGCCTTGAGCAAGTCAGCCGACATGACAACTTCTTTATGCTGGGCGGGCATTCCCTGCTGGCGGTGCGGATGATTGAACGGTTGCATCAATCAAAACGGACGCTGGCAGTGCGCGATCTATTTCAGACGCCAATGCTGTCAGATCTGGCGCAAACGTTAGGACAACACCGGGCCGTGGACGTTCCTGCTAACGTCATTACCTCTGATACGACGGAACTCACCCCAGAAATGTTGCCACTGATAGACCTGACGCAGGCGGATATTGATCGTATTGTCGGGCAAGTGCCGGGCGGGATGAGCAATATTCAGGACATTTATGCCCTGTCGCCCTTGCAGGACGGGATCTTATTCCACCATTTACTGGAAAACGAGGGTGACCCGTATCTGTTGACCAACCAGATGATTTTTGCGGATCGGGCCTTGCTGGAGCGCTACTTAGCCGCTGTGCAGCAGGTGGTTAATCGCCACGATATCCTGCGGACGGCCTTTATCTGGCAGGAGTTGTCTGTGCCGGCTCAGGTAGTCTGGCGTCAGGCCCCGTTATCGATCACTGAACTGACGTTAGATCCGGCAGACGGACCAGTCAGTGAGCAGCTGAGCCAGCGTTTTGATCCCCGCTATTATCGCCTGAACTTAAATGAGGCCCCGTTACTGCAATTTGTGATTGCCCAGGAAGCGGATGGCCGATGGGGCTTACTGGCATTGCAACATCACCTGATTGGAGACCATACAGCACAGGAAATGATGCACCATGAAGTCCGGGCGTTTCTAATGGAACAGGTGGAGACGCTGCCGACTTCGGTACCGTTCCGTCATCTGGTGGCGCAGGCTCGGTTGGGCATCAGTCAGGAGGCGCACACCGGTTTCTTCACGGACATGCTGGCAGATGTGACCGAGCCAACACTGCCGTTCGGTTTGGCGGAGGTGCACCGTGACGGCTCGCAGGTGACGGAATTCTATCGGATGTTGCCTGCTGAGCTGAATCACCGTCTGCGCCGTCAGGCCCGGCAGTGTGGCGTCAGTCTGGCGTCGTTGTGCCATTTGGCTTGGGCGCAGGTGTTGTCGCATACCAGTGGACAGGAAAACGTGGTGTTCGGCACCGTGTTGTTCGGGCGTATGGCGGCGGGAGAAGGGATGGATAGCGGGCTGGGGTTGTTTATTAATACCCTGCCGCTGCGGCTGGATATCGATAATACGCCAGTACGAGAAAGTGTGCAGCAGGCCCATACCCGGCTGGCCGGATTATTGGCGCATGAGCATGCATCTCTGGCGTTGGCCCAGCGATGCAGTGGCATTGACAACGCGAGTCCGCTTTTCAGTGCCCTGCTGAACTATCGGCATAATGATGTGTCTGCCCTCTCTGGTGAGGGGGTCAGCGGGATTGAGTTTAGGAGTGAGCAGGAGCGGACTAACTATCCCTTCGTGCTGTCGGTGGAGGACTTTGGTGATGCGCTGGGGCTGACGGCGCAGACAGTTCAACCGCTCGCACCGGAACGGGTCTGTGATTATATGCAGCAGGCCCTGGAAAGTCTGGCAGATGCGCTGGAACACGCCCCAGACAGGCCAGTTCGGACGTTGGACATCCTGCCGGCAGCGGAACGAACTCTGTTACTTACCACCTGGAATGCCACGGAAACGCCGTACCCTGACACGGTGTGCATTCATCAGTTATTCGAACAGCAGGCAGAGAAAATCCCAGACGCAATTGCCTTGATGTACGAAGACCAGACCGTCAGCTATGCGGAACTCAATGCCCGAGCCAACCGACTGGCCCGTCAGCTCATTGAACACGGTATCCGTCCCGGTGAGCATGTGGCGCTGTTACTGGCGCGTTCGGTGGCACTGGTGGTCGCCCAACTAGGGGTACTGAAAGTCGGCGCGGTTTATGTACCGATTGATCCGGGTGTGCCGGATGAGCGAAAACACTGGATGATACAGGATTGTACTGCCCGGTTGCTGCTCGCTGATATACGGGAGAATATCCCGGCTAACTTGACTGTGCCATTGTTGCGTCTCTCGGATGAGAAAAAGACAAACCGTGGGCAAGATAGTCGTAATCCTGATTTGCCACGTTCCAGCACTGAGTCAGCGTATATTATGTACACCTCCGGCTCCACCGGCACGCCAAAAGGCGTACTGGTGCCGCATCGTGCAGTGACTCGGCTGGCCATCAATAATAATTATGCTCAAATTGAATCGGATGACCGGGTGGCCTTTATGGCGAATCCGGCGTTTGATGCCAGCTCGTTTGAGGTTTGGGCCCCGCTGCTGAACGGCGGGACATTGGTGGTGATTGACCGTACCACCTTATTGACCCCGGCAGCGTTAATTCAGGCCTTACAGGTTCACCGTGTGA
>NZ_CAWQJR010000103.1:0-2402 GCF_963894935.1 Xenorhabdus sp. PB61.4 | reverse complement strand
TATAAAAACCTTTTCCACTAAATTGTCTTTTATTTCGCATAAAATTTCAGTTTACTCGCACTTTTGAACATTTCAGATACAGTTCATTTTTTTATCAATGAATTTATACCATTGCTTTATTTTTTAAATAAAATCAATGTATTGAACTTGTTTGTGCAAGTGAGGTATTTTTTATTTAATTACACGTGTTTACTTTATAAACTCAATTGTTAGAAAAGCTGTTTATTTAGAGCTTTCCTCATAAAATTGTCTGAAAGTAAGTAAAAGACACTGATTTCTATCTCATCATCTGACCATGCGCATATTAATATAATGAGGACTTTTGTATGAAGAGATGGTGAAGATTATCTAATTCAGCCTATTATATAAGCTGAAAAATAAACCTTATTTAATAGCCGATAATTTTCTCATCTAACGGTATATGTTGATTGATTTATCGCCACCTAACTTATTTTCACCCCATTTAATTCAGAATATCTGCATGAAATATCAAGAGTGACATTTGAGAGATAATACGTTCACCAGGATTAAATATTTATTCGGGATAGTAATAAGATGCGATAATTTAGAGCAAAATTACGCCAGCTAGATAATTACTGGCGTTTATACTCATATGGTTACCGAAGTAGATTGCATAATCAGTGAATACAGATAGCAACTGGTTTTTGACGGCTTATGGTTCATCAGCCCTGACTTGTTCTCTAATAGCATCATGCACTTCATTAAAATTAACCTCAGCATCTGGATTTTGTTCGGTTAAAACTTCAGTTAGTGCCTGAGCAAATGAATGGGTCTCGATTGGCGGTAACTCGCTATTCCAATTGATCGCAACTGTTGGGCTATTCGGATCATTCAGCAATGCACGGATAATACCAATATACTCGGACTGGCATTCAGCCCAGCCTTCATCAGTGGATGCCCAAAACCAGCGTGTAAGCGCAAAGTGGTACCACAGATCGTCCCATCCGCTATAAACCATTCGTAACAGTGGGGCGAGCATGAGCGTCCAGTTTTTAGCTTCCTGTTCCGTGATATATTGCAGCTTGCATCCGTTCAGGCACAGCATACTGAAACGAACATAGTCCCATGCCAAATATTGGATATTTTGAATATCGTTTTCATTGTCATACATCATGGTATAACGCCAGATGATTTCCTTCTTATCGTATGCATTCATATCACTTTGCTGAATGCCCGCTAAAATTTCATCAAATTCCGGTTTTGATAATTCACTGAGTTCATCTCGCATTTTGTAATAATCAACAGCATGCCCGTTAACCATTAGTTTAAATAACTGGAAAACTAGATCTTGCCGATTTTCAACTCCCCAGGCTGATGATAAGCCAGCGTCATCTTCTTCTGGAGAATAATCATTACAACTCCATCCATTAAAGTAGGCATAGGGAGCACCCAGTATTATGCCCCAATCAGAGGTTAAAAAAGGCTGCGGGTTATGAGGGAGATATATTTCGTTTCTTTCCTCTGGTATATCATTTGCATTTTGTGCCGAATTTTTTATATGCGTCAGTGTATCTTGATCAAATATAATGTAATTATCACCATTGTAGATAACGAGATCACATTGAAACTCATCAATAAGATAGTACAAGTATTCAGCACCGAATTGATGAAGGTTTTCAGGATTATTCTCGATAGATTCTGCATTATGCCATGAAGCCGGATTTTCTTCCGAAAGGTAAGCAACAATATAAGGTCTGGAATGAAATTCAGGATCTTCATTTATCGAAAACGAGTAGGCACCACTTCCCTCAGAAACGGAGCTGATAAGCCAAAAATCTGATGAGTGGAATATATTTAAAAGCTCAATAAAAAGTTTTCCCTTTTGTTCTTCTGATGTTGAATTATGCAATTCAATCCATGTATCTATTAATTTATCTGACATAGAAATAATATCCTTAATGAATAATCGAAACCTATCTGTATTATAAAATTAAAATTATTTTTTTATGGCGTTAATTGGATGATAAACTATCTGATATAGGAAGAGTAGAAATGAGAGTTAGTGTGTTCTTAATTAAGTTAATTATTCTAATGGTGAAATTTATATTTTACTAATATAAAATAAATAACTTATTATATTAACAATGTTGGTTAATTATATTTTATTCACTTATTTTTAATGATTGCCTGTAATTATTCAGCATTTACTTCATCGATTTGCTGACCTACAAGAAGCATGGCCAAAAGTGCTGGTACTTGTAAATAGGAGAAAGATGGCATGTATGGTCTTACACTAATTGTTATAGAAGAAACTCTGAATGATAATTCTGGTTTTATTTTTCCATATAAAAGGTTAAAACCACCGACTTTAGTCGGTCAGCTTTAGCTGCGATACTGTGTTGCACGAGAGGTGCAATATGGATTACAGATATGGCAGCCAC
>NZ_CAWQJR010000102.1:0-2419 GCF_963894935.1 Xenorhabdus sp. PB61.4 | reverse complement strand
GGTGTTGGCGGCGATTTGGGGGGAATTGCTGGGCCTTGAGCAAGTCAGCCGACATGACAACTTCTTTATGCTGGGCGGGCATTCCCTGCTGGCGGTGCGGATGATTGAACGCCTGCGTCAGTTGGGGCGGGCGCTGGCGGTGCGTGACCTATTTCAGACACCGGTATTATTCCGTTTGGCACAGAGGTTGGGACAACACCGGGTCGTGGACGTTCCTGCTAACGTCATTACCTCTGATACGACGGAACTCACCCCAGAAATGTTGCCGCTGATAGACCTGACGCAGGCGGATATTGATCGTATTGTCGGGCATGTGCCGGGCGGGATGAGCAATATTCAGGACATTTATGCCCTGTCGCCCTTGCAGGACGGGATCTTATTCCACCATTTGCTGGCAAACGAGGGCGATCCGTACCTGTTGACTATTCAGAAGGAGTTTACGGACCGGGCCTTGCTGGAGCGGTATTTGTCGGCCATGCAGCAAGTAATCAATCGCCACGATATCCTGCGGACTGCCTTTATCTGGCAGGGGTTGTCTGTGCCGGCGCAGGTGGTCTGGCGTCAGGCCCCGTTATCGATCACTGAACTGACGTTAGATCCGGCAGACGGACCAGTCAGTGAGCAGCTGAGCCAGCGTTTTGATCCCCGCCATTATCGCCTGAACTTAAATGAGGCCCCGTTATTGCAATTTGTCATTACCCGGAACGCGGCGGGGTGTTGGGTCGTTCTGCAAATACTGCATCACCTGATTGGTGATCATACCACGCTGGAAGTCCTGTATCGTGAAATCCGGGCCTATCTGACGGGACAGGCGGCGACACTGCCAGCTCCGGTACCGTTCCGCAATCTGGTGGCGCAGGCCCGGTTGGGTATCAGTCAGGCCGCACACACCCGTTTCTTCACGGACATGCTGGCGGACGTAACAGAGCCGACCCTGCCATTTGGCTTGGCGGAGGTGCATCGTGACGGCTCGCAGGTGACGGAATTCCACCGGATGTTGCCTGCTGAGCTGAATCGCCGTCTGCGCCGTCAGGCCCGGCAGTGTGGCGTCAGTCTGGCGGCGTTGTGCCATCTGGCCTGGGCGCAGGTGTTGTCGCACACCAGCGGACAGGCAAACGTGGTGTTCGGCACCGTGTTGTTCGGGCGTATGGCGGCGGGAGAAGGGATGGATAGCGGGCTGGGGCTGTTTATTAATACCCTGCCGCTGCGGCTGGATATCGATAACACACCGGTGAGGGAAAGTGTACAGCAGGCCCATATCCGACTGGCCGGATTATTGGCGCATGAGCATGCATCACTGGCGCTGGCTCAGCGATGCAGCGGCATTGACAACGCGAGTCCGCTTTTTAGTGCCCTGCTGAACTATCGGCATAATGATATGTCCGCCTTCTCCGATGAAGGGGTAAACGGAATTGAATTTATGGGCGGGCAGGAGCGGACAAATTACCCCTTTGCGCTGTCGGTGGAAGATTATGGTGATTCGCTGGGGCTGACGGCACAGATGGTTCAGCCAATTGCACCGGAACGGGTCTGTGATTATATGCAGCAGGCGCTGGAAAGTCTGGCGGATGCGCTGGAACACGCCCCAGACAGGCCGGTTCGGGCGCTGGAAATTTTACCGGAAGCCGAACGTACCCTGTTGCTAACAACCTGGAATGCCACGGAAACACCGTACCCTGATACGGTGTGCATTCATCAGTTATTCGAACAGCAGGCAGAGAAAATCCCAGACGCCATTGCCTTGGTGTATGAAGACCAGACCGTCAGTTATGCCGAACTCAATGCCCGTGCCAACCGACTGGCCGGTCAGCTCATTGAACAGGGTATCCGTCCCGGTGAGCATGTGGCGCTGTTACTGGAACGTTCGGTGGCGCTGGTGGTCGCCCAACTGGCGGTACTCAAAGCTGGCGCGGTTTATGTGCCGATTGATCCGGGTGTGCCGGATGAGCGAAAACACTGGATGATACAGGATTGTACTGCCCGGTTGCTGCTCGCTGATATACGGGAGAATATCCCGGCTAACCTGACTGTGCCATTATTGCGTCTCTCGGACGAGGAAAAGACAAACCGTGGGCAAGATTGTCGTAATCCTGATTTGCCACGTTCCAGCACTGAGTCAGCGTATATCATGTATACCTCCGGCTCCACCGGCACGCCAAAAGGGGTACTGGTGCCGCATCGTGCAGTGATCCGGCTGGTCATCAATAATAATTATGCTCAAATAAAACCGGTTGACCGAGTCGCCTTTACGGCGAATCCGGCGTTTGATGCCAGCACGTTTGAGGTTTGGGCCCCGCTGCTGAACGGCGGGACATTGGTGGTGATTGACCGTACCACCTTATTGACCCCGCCGGCGTTAGTGCGGGCTTTACAGGTCCATCAGGTCACTATTCTGTGGCTGACCATTGGTCTGTTTAAC
>NZ_CAWQJR010000101.1:0-52202 GCF_963894935.1 Xenorhabdus sp. PB61.4 | reverse complement strand
TCAGATGAAAAACAAAAAAATATTCATAAATACAAGGCTATATCAAAGAATTAAATGCTATTAATTGATTGTATAAGTATTCTAAAAAGTGATTTTTACGGTAAAAAAGCAACATTAAGTTCACAATATTCGATTTTACTTTAATCTAAATAAAATTTATTTTTAAGAATTAAATTTCGAATCAATGTAAGCTGAACAGTATAATAATTTAAAAATTTGAATTTTACAGCTTGAGTGGGTTTTCACCATTTATGAGGATATAAGAAAATACCTCTTTATGGGTGTAATCATTAAAAAATGGGAAGCAGCGAACTACACAAAGCAGTTCGCCTTTAAAGAATAAGCTGGATTAAGAAATCAACTTGATAATTGGATAAGATATAATTTGATTAATTCTGACGTGCTGCTGTTAAATCATTGAACATAATGCCTTGCATTTCATGCCAGATGGTTCCGCTTTCTTTACCATAATTACGTACGCATTCCATGATTTTATCGTAGGCTTCTTCCCGACACAGTACGCTCAGTTGTTGATAGAAATTCAGCGCCAGTTTCCGGGCCTCTGGGTTCGAAAAGTAATAACGGCCCACACGAGTATAAAGCCCTTTTAATCCGTTAATGATCAACCCATAAATAGGATTTCCTGACGCAAATGCTAAGCCACGGAAAATATCATAATCCACAGAACTGAAAGACTCCGCAGTATCTTCTGCTTTATCTTTTTCAGCCAGAACTTCCAGTGCTTTTTCCGGATTATGTCTGAATGCAGTGCGGATAAAGATGGCCGCAATATTTGTACGCACTGACAGTAAATTATCGACCAGCTGAGGCACACGATCATGATCTAAACGTGCCAGGGTTTCCAGAATATTAAGACCTGATGTTTCCCAGAAATTATTGACCTTTGTTGGTTTTCCATGCTGAATAGTCAACCAGCCATCACGAGCAAGACGCTGCAATACTTCACGCAAAGTGGTACGAGTGACACCGATTAATTCAGATAATTCACGCTCTGCTGGCAGAATGGAGCCTGGTGGAAAACGATTATTCCATATACTTTCAATGATATACTCTTCCGCAAAACTCGCAGGACTCTGAGCCTTAATTACCATATTTAAACTATTCCAAAACTGTTTTCTTGGCTAATAATAGGTACTGATCATACCAGAATGCGCCAGATCGACATAGTTACATAATAAATAAACCATGAAAGAGTGAAAGAGGTCATAAAAAAATATAATTATTACCCAATTAATTATGAGATTATCCCCTTAAATTACCACCAGTTAGAGCGTACGATACTCTATGTATTTCGAGTTGCATCAAGACGGTCGGGAAGCGTCTCCCAGAGGGATAATCGCTATATGACTGGATGACTGGAATAAGCGAGCGCAACCAACAGAGAGGTAACTGGAAAAACAACGGGTATGTTGTGCTTTAGAAATGTCCCATGTATCCACAGAAGAGGAATATTAATAATAATGGAAATCAGTATCCGACGTGCAGTGGTGAAAAACTTTCTCGGCAATTCGCCGGATTGGTACAAATTGGCTATCATTGTTTTTCTTATCATCAATCCACTGGTTTTTTTCTATGTCAGCCCCTTCGTTGCAGGCTGGATGCTCGTTGTGGAATTTATCTTCACACTGGCAATGGCGTTAAAATGCTATCCATTGCAACCGGGAGGCTTACTTGCTATTGAGGCGGTGCTTATCGGCATGACCTCACCAAAACAGATAGGGCATGAAATCAGCAATAATCTGGAAGTTATCCTGCTGCTGATTTTCATGGTTGCCGGCATTTACTTCATGAAGCAACTTCTGCTATTTGTTTTCACTAAACTACTCTTGAGCATTCGTTCCAAAAAAATGCTGGCACTGGCCTTCTGTCTGGCGAGTGCATTCTTATCTGCTTTTCTTGATGCCCTGACAGTTATAGCTGTTGTTATCAGCGTATCTGTTGGCTTTTATTCTATTTATCATCGTTATCTTTCCAGCCAGAATAATAGCAGTACAGATCTTAACGATGATCAATTTATTGATAGTGAAGATAAAAGACAAACACTGGATCAATTCCGGGCATTTCTGCGCAGCCTGATGATGCATGCCGGAGTCGGTACAGCATTAGGTGGTGTGATGACGATGGTCGGTGAACCACAGAACCTGATCATCGCAAAACACGTTGGCTGGGATTTCGTGACATTCTTTATCCGTATGTCTCCTGTCACCGTACCTGTTTTTATCTGCGGGCTACTGGTTTGTCTGTTGGTTGAACATTTCAAACTGTTTGGTTACGGTGCCGAACTACCTGAGCGTGTCCGCTCTGTTTTGGAAGACTATGCGAAAAAAGCCGGTGAAAAACGTACCCGTCAGGAAAAAGCTCAGCTTGTTGTTCAGGCTTTAATCGGTATCTGGCTGATTGTGGCTTTGGCATTCCACCTAGCTGAAGTCGGGTTGATTGGCCTGTCAGTGATTATTATGGCTACTGCTTTTTGTGGTATCACTGAAGAACATGCTCTGGGTAAAGCCTTTGAGGAAGCCTTACCGTTTACTGCATTACTGACTGTCTTCTTTTCTGTGGTTGCAGTCATTATTGATCAACAGCTATTTACCCCGTTTATTCAGTTTGTACTGCAATCCTCACCAGCGTCACAGCTTTCCCTGTTTTATCTGTTTAATGGTTTGCTTTCCGCAGTATCTGACAACGTATTTGTAGGTACTGTTTATATCAATGAAGCTCTGACTGCACTTAAAAGTGGTCTTATTTCGCAGCAGCAATATGAATTTTTAGCTGTAGCCATTAATACAGGGACCAACCTGCCATCAGTCGCGACACCAAACGGACAGGCTGCTTTCCTGTTCCTGCTGACATCTGCGCTATCGCCACTGATCCGCCTGTCTTATGGGCGTATGGTGCTCATGGCTCTACCTTACACCATTGTGATGACCCTTGTGGGTCTGCTGTGTGTTGAATTTTGGCTACTGCCTGCTACTGAATATCTGGTAAAACTTGGCTGGGTTATCCCACAATAATCCCTTATATTTATTATTAAGGAATTCTGCCGGATAGGGTGTAAAATCCCCCTATCCGGTTTTTTTATCCCTTCGAATATCTAATCGATTTCATGTTTCCTCCGGCGGCAAAGGAACGAATTTGCACCGTCAACAAAAAAGCAATTTGAAAGAGGAAGGGTATAATTTAAAAAAACAACACAATTGACCTTAAATTGATTCTTTTGTGATTTAAGAAACGGCAGAATAAACGGCTACCTATATATACGATACGGGAAGAAGAAGAATGTTACATTTTCTAAAATGGAGTTCCCAAGGGCGAAGCGCATGGTTGTTAATGGCGTTAACTGCTCTTTTACTGGAGTTTGTTGCTCTTTACTTTCAACATGTTATGCAGTTACAGCCCTGTGTAATGTGTATTTATGAGCGTGTTGCTCTGTTCGGTATTTTCGGGGCTGCTCTGCTGGGAGCTATCGCCCCCAAAACCCCGCTGCGCTGGCTGGCTATTTTACTTTGGCTTTATAGCTCATGGCACGGATTACAACTGGCATGGGATCATACCATGATGCAGTTATACCCCAGCCCTTTTAATACCTGTGAATTTTTTGTCAGATTTCCGTCATGGCTGCCGTTAAATGAATGGCTGCCTTCCGTGTTTCAGGCTTTTGGCGATTGTTCAATAAAACAATGGTCATTTCTGACACTGGATATGCCGCAATGGCTAATTGGTGTTTTTGCTGCTTATTTATTAGTGGGTGTTCTGGTTCTGATCAGCCAGTTTTTCCGGCTGAAATATAAGTATTAAGAACAAAAAGGCTGTCTTTCCTGCGCAGGGAAAGCAGCCTTTTTCGCTAACTCTAATTGATAATCCCTTTCTATCCGCTATTATTGTTTCCTTTTCATGTTCTCCGCCATAAAATCATCGTAATTTTTTAAGGGCCTTTAGTCGAACAGCCATCAGAAACAATAAAGAACAACCAGAAATGAATACTCAAAAAGAACAGTATAATTTTAATAAATTACAAAAGCGCCTGCGTCGTGATGTCGGGCAAGCCATTGCAGATTTTAATATGATCGAAGAAGGCGATCGCATTATGGTCTGCCTTTCTGGTGGCAAAGACAGCTACACCCTGCTGTCTATTTTGCAGAACCTGCAAAAAAGTGCCCCGATTAACTTTTCTCTTATTGCCGTCAATCTGGATCAAAAACAACCGGGTTTTCCTGAGCACATCCTTCCGGCTTATCTGGATGAACTGGGCGTCGAGTATAAGATCGTTGAAGAAAATACCTACGGTATTGTCAAAGAAAAAATTCCGGAAGGAAAAACAACCTGCTCTCTGTGCTCCCGACTGCGCCGTGGTATTTTATACCGCACCGCTACTGAACTGGGCGCAACCAAAATCGCTCTGGGGCATCATCGTGATGATATCCTGCAAACTGTTTTTCTGAATATGTTTTACGGCGGCAAATTAAAAGGTATGCCACCTAAACTGATCAGTGATGATGGTAAACACATTGTTATACGCCCGCTGGCTTACTGCCGGGAAAAAGATATCGAACGCTACGCAGAAGCGAAAGCATTTCCCATTATCCCTTGTAATTTGTGTGGATCACAGCCAAATCTGCAACGTCAGGTTATCAAGGATATGCTACGCGACTGGGACAAACGCTATCCCGGACGCATTGAAACTATGTTCCGGGCGGTACAGAACGTGGTTCCATCACATCTCAGCGATTTTAATCTGTTCGACTTCAAAAGCATTAATCACGACAGCGAAATTATTGCTGGAGGGGATCTGGCTTTTGATCGGGAAGAATTACCCGTACAACCTGCTATTGACCCTGATGAACAAATTGATTTTCAGGCAGATCGGCTGGATGTTATCGAAATAAAGTAATAAAAAAATAGCCGATGCTAAGGATTTTAGTATCGGCATAATGTCAATTTTAATCGGTATAAAACTCAATATGAGAAACACTACAATCATGGAGCACAACGTTCATCGCTCAACGTTGTATTCACCTGCAGAGTTATAGTGCCTCAACTTGAGATACTGATTATTGATATATCTCAAATCCGAATGAAATTAACCATCAGATTCAATGAACATTCGGTTCAGAATTCACGACTATCACAGTTTTCCCTATAACCACTTACTTCGCTTTAACCACCATGCGAACCCCGCTATCAATAACGACAGCAGCAGGCTGAATAAACCAAAGCCAAAGTCATCCTTATTTCCGGGGATCCCACCAAGGTTAACGCCAAATAAGCCGGTTAAAAAAGTACTTGGTAAGAATATCATTGTTAACAATGACATCATGTAAATACGCCGGTTCATCGCATCCGCCATAATGGAAGTAATCTCATCGGCAAGAACCGCTGTCCTTGCGATACAGCTATCCAAATCATCCAGCCCACGCCCCAGACGATCAGAGACTTCCTGAATCAGATGACGAGCCTCATCACTCATCCAGGGTAACTTCTCACTGGACAGCCGTGTCAAAACATCTCGCTGGGGTGCCATATACCGACGAAGAACAATCAATTGTTTACGTAATAACACTAACTCACCTCGTCCGGGGATCTTCTGCTCCAGAATGTTATCCTCAAACTCAATCAGATTGTCATGTAACTCTTCAATAAAATCGTTCACTTCGTCGGTAATAGCATCGGCGATTTCAACCAGCCAGTGCCCTGTATTTTTTGCTCCTACGCCATTATTTAAATCAGCCAGAACCTGCTCAACCGAATAAACTTTTCTATGGCTACTGGAAATAATTATCTTGTCATTAATGTAGATGCGAAATGATACCAAGTGATCAGAGCGGGCATTGTCATTACGATTAATGGTCCGCAACATAATCATCGCCCCTTCACCGGTACGAATGAGTTTGGGCCGAATACTCTCACCCACCAGCCCTTCTTTTACCGGAACTGGTAGTTGGTTAGTTTTCATAATCCATTGATAACTTCCCTGATTTTTATAATCAAGATGCTGCCAGAATGGTTGCCCTGCCGTTGCAGATACATTTTCGCTAAAACCTGTAGTACCACCCTTCCCGTTCAATTGGCAGGCATACACAGCATTTGAATCTTTAAATGCTGAGCCATAAATCGTTTCCACATCCGCTCCTGTTCAACATTTAATGTTTTTTAATGATATACATAGTATGGCTATAAGCCACATCTTCAGGATTGGTGATCGGGTATCCTTTTAACCATTTTTTGATTAACCGACCATTAGTGTACTGATAAATAGGAACAATCGGAGCCTGTTCTTCAATCATTTTTTCAGCCTGATTATAATCCCTGTTTCTGGCGTCATCGTCTGTTTCCAGACTAGCCTCTTTTAACAAAGCGTCATAAGCTGGGTTATAAAATTTGGCCAGATTTCCGCTGTGCGTTGAGGTCAAAAGTGATAAGAAACTTGATGGTTCATTATAATCTCCGGTCCATGATGCCCGGACTACATCAAAATTACCGGTATTTCGATTATCAACGTAAGTTTTCCATTCCTGATTGACTAACTTCACCTCAACGCCCAGTTTTTTCTTCCACTCTGAACTGACTGCAATGGCAATACGTTGATTATTTTCTAAATTATTATAGAGCAAAGAAAGTTTTAACGGATGATCAGGGCCATAACCCGCCTCTTTGAGCAGCAATCTTGCTCTCCTATCTCTTTCCTGCTGAGTTATCATCTGTTGCTGACTTTTTTCCGGATGAAAACCGGCTGTAACGTCAGGTGTAAAATGCCATGCAGGTTTTTCGCCTGTGCCTAATATCTTTTCTGCAACCAGATTCTTATTGATGGTCATGGCAAGTGCCTGCCGGACACGGATATCATTAGTCGGTGCCCGCTGAGTATTAAATGCGTAGTAGTACGTCCCCAGTTGATCCGGAGTGAACACCTCTCCCGGGATATCATGCCGTAACTTGTGGTACATATTCTTAGGGAAAGATTCAGTAATATCCAAATCCCCTGCCAGATAGCGGTTAACCGCATGAGATTCCTGATTGATTGGTACAAACGTCACTTTCTTCAGTACTGTTTTCTCGTGATCCCAGTAATAAGGATTAGGCGACAGAACAATTTTTTCATTGACTACACGCCCCGTCAGCATGAAAGCGCCATTACCCACCAAATGACCTACTTTGGTCCAGTCATTACCGTATTTTTCAACGCTCTGTTTATTCACCGGATAAAGGCTAAAGTGAGTAGTCATATTGGGGAAATAAGGCACTGGGCGATCCAGCGTAACTTTTACTGTATAAGCATCAAGAGCTTCAACACCTAATTTTTCCGGAGGTAATTTACCATCTATAATCTTTTGGGCATTCTGAATTCCTGCCAGAGCAGCAAACCAAGAAAATGAAGAGGCATTTTTAGGATTAACCAGCCTCTGCCAGCTATATACAAAATCAGAGGCTGTGACTTTGTCGCCATTAGACCAGCGGGCATCCTGTCGTAGCGTAAATATCCATGTTTTGTTATCTGTCGTCTTCCAGTTAATCGCAACTCCCGGAACAGGCTTACCATAGGCATCCTGATTGACGAGACCTTCCAGTAAATCACGCAACACCTGCGCTTCTATTAAACCGAAGGACTTAATCGGGTCAAGTGATGCTGGTTCATCTTTCAAATGGCGAACCAGCTCCTGATGAGTGTCTAACTGAGTTCCTACAGGAACATCAGCAGCATAAACAGAAAGAGGTAAGGAAAGCCCTGTCATCAGTAATACAGAAGGGAACGAGGTAAAGTTATACATAAATATTTACTCTTTTGGTCTAATAATTATCCTAAAATAAATTATAAGACACTGTTAATTAAACAATAGATGAGTATTTATAAATATTACAGCTATTTTTGTGGGCAAGATCGCACTATTCCATTACACTGGCACCGCAGTTTACTTATATAGAGGGATAAAACCATGACACAAACCGTCAAGTTCCAAGGTAGCGATATCACCGTAGCTGGGCATTTTCCACAAGCAGGTGAAACAGCAAAAGAATTTACGCTGGTAGCTAAAGATCTTACTGACGTGGCACTGAGCCAGTATGTAGGGAAACGTAAGGTACTCAATATATTCCCAAGTATTGACACCGGCGTTTGTGCAACTTCTGTACGTAAATTTAACCAACATGCCGGTGAACTGAACAATACTGTCGTACTTTGCATTTCAGCAGACCTGCCTTTTGCACAATCCCGTTTTTGTGGCTCTGAAGGCCTTTCGAATGTTGTCACTCTATCAACACTGCGTGGTGGTGAGTTTCAGGAAAATTACGGTGTAGCCATTAGCCAGGGTCCATTAGGTGGATTGACTGCACGTGCTGTCATTGTTCTGGATGAAAACAATAATGTTATTTATAGCCAGCTCGTAGATGAAATTACTAACGAGCCTGATTATGACAGCGCATTAGCAGCACTGAAATAATTCGTTATAAAGAACTTCTGGCGGTAATTATTATGTTGTTACCGCCAATTTTATCTTTCCTTTCCCCACCTTCTCTCTCTATTCTTATTTTAAAATATATTAAATATAACCCAAACAGATAATAGCAGCCTATTACACTCATCGCTCTCGTTGCCTTCAAATTTATCACTTTGTTAACTTTATCTTTTTATTTATTAGATATAACACATTAAGTTAAACGATAAAAAAATTATCAGTAATTTTTCTTTTTAAGATTATCTTAAATATAGATACATCAGCTTAATTTAATTAACCATATTTTATGGTATTAGAAAAAAGTTTACCCCGGTATAACTCATTAATTTAATATAGTTACTTATAATTTCCTATTTAAGTAATATAGGATTATTTTACACAACAAAAACAAAACAATGCATAAAGTGATATCTTTATATCAAGGTAAATTATAAACGCAAGTTATATATTCCTTAAATAAACCATCCTCTGGTGATTACACATTCTGACTATTGTGCTTAACTCAATATCAGAAACCAACAGCTATATACTTATATATCCGAGAATGCCTCACAACAGTAAGTTCCACCAGCTATCATATATTCCCGCATCCAGCCGGAATAGGCGGTAGCTTTGCATAAAAGCGAGTCCATATTATGGAAAGACAGTTTATCGCACATACTTCATCCGGCGAAGAGTTATACTTTAAATCACTTAAAGGAATAGAAAGATTATCGGAACCTTATGAATTTGAGATCGAATTACTGAGTAAAAATAGATTATCTGATCCTATATCTCTTCATAATACTGTACTCACCGTAGAAATAAAAACCCCATCAAAACAAACAAGATATTTAAGTGGTTATATAGAAAAAATTTCTTATTCGCCATTTTATAAATATGATGACAGGCTTTATTTATATACTGCTACAGTAAGACCTAAGCTTTCGGAATTAAAAAAGAAATCCGGTTATAGTATCTGGCAGGAAAAAACTGTACCTGAGATTGTCACTACAGTATTACAGGGTGCCAATGTTAATTTTGAGGATAATCTCATAGAGAACTATCGCCCATGGGAATATTGCGTTAAATATAACGAAACTGATTTCGATTTCATTCATCGTCTAATGGCTCATGAAGGTATTTATTATTACTTTAAACATGAGAATGGTAACCACACTATGGTATTAGTCGATATGCCCCAAATGCATTATCCAATGCCGGGGTATGACACGATTAAATATTTCAGTGTCGGTAGCATATTCAGGAAATTAGACCAAGAATATATCTATACTTGGAATATTAGCAGTTCGACTATCCCCAACAGTTTCAGTACTGATGACTACGATTTTCGTAAGCCCCGGGCCAAATTGCAGTCTCTCACTCAAACATCGCTCAGTTCTGTTGATAGTACAGAGATATTTATGTGGCCGGGACGCTTTATAAAAGGTGATCAGGGGCAATTTTATGTCCGTATACTTCAACAGGCCTCAGAAGCACAAAGTGAGCTGATTAATGGGGAAGGCAATGTATTGGGAATGGCTCCGGGCCACACTTTCACACTCTCTCTGCCTAATAGTATCAAAGGGGATGATTACAATGATTATCTGATTACCGGGGCGCAATATTCATTTTATGAATCCGATTATGGCTCAGTCTTCGAGTATGATAGTGATGACGATGATTGTGATGATGATAACCCTGACAAGAATATTGTTCAGTTTGAAGCTATCCCCTCCAATGTCCATTGGAAACCACAAGCCATCACGCTCTGGCCAAAAGCAACCGGTGTTGAAACTGCGGTCGTAACAGGCCCTAAAAATAAACCGATATGGACTGATAAGTATGGCCGGATAAAAGTGAAATTCCGTTGGGATAAAACCGATAAAAAAGACGATACCAGTTCCTGCTGGATACGTGTGGCAACGCGTTGGGCTGGCTGGCGTTACGGCAGTATCAACGTTCCCCGTGTGGGAGAAGAAGTTGTTATCAGTTTTGTCAATGGCGACCCGGATAAACCTTTTGTTATCGGTAGTACTTATAACAATGAAAATATGCCACCGTGGGAACTTCCCAAACATGAAACTCGCAGTGGTGTGATGTCAAATACCAAAAATGGTAAGCATGATCAGGCTAACTATCTTTTTATGGATGATGAACCGGATAAGGAGTTATTTGATCTGCACGCAGAGCGGGATATGAATATCTCCGTTGAAAAAGATAAGACGGTCAAAATTGATGGGAAGCGTACTACGGAAATTAAAAAAGAACAAACAGATACGGTGACAGGTAAAGCGAATTTCACCTACAAAGATAATCGGGATACGACTGTCAACGGCAAAGATACCTTAACGATTGATAAGGGGCAGCAACGAACCATTAAAAAAGGTCGAAACACCGAAATCGATGGTGGAGATACTTACAAACTCACAGGCAATTTAACTGCCAAAATTGATGGAAACTGGACTCAAAATATTACCGGAACAACGCTAATCAACAGCCCTAGTCTCATTACACTCAAAAGTGATACTAATATTGTGATGGATTGCCCAACGTCTATATTTTCTTCCAGTATAGGCAAAATAAGTGCCACAGGATTTAGTATTTCTGCCACGGGTTTTCAGGCGTCCACCACTCACACTAGTGCCTCAGCTAATGAGCTTGTTACATCCGTCACAGGAATTTCCGTCGGTGTTACTGTAATCAATCTAAGTAAAACAGGAGTAGATATTGCAAAAAATGATGTCAAAGTAGCCGCAAACACACTTGCTGTTGCACAATCAAACATCCGACTCATTGCTTCCTCCCTACATTTGTTTGTCTGATATTTTAACAGTCAATATTTCAATGAAAATCATCAAACCACTACGCTTAAGTATGCTTTATCGGCCTTATCGCTGGATGCAGAAAAATCACCTCGGAGTCGCTGTAATGGCACTGGCTGATATGGGGCCAATCCCCCGTCTGCGTCCTGAACCTGAGCTTTGGCAACTGGCAGAAAAAGAACTGAAAACCTGTAATGGTATTATTGACCTTGCCATGCCTAAATCCTGTGCTGAATTTCTGGCAACTGGGTATGCCTATACCCATCATCAGACTGATAAAACCGCCTGTAATGTGCGTATTAAAGTTGATCAATTAGAAAAAAAACTGGCTGTTTTTGGTGATCGTTACTGGGTGGGTGATACTTCTTCAAAACCTCAGGCTTTTGAACAAATGCGACTGGACTGGAGTCGGGCTTTTGGAGGGGAAAGTTATGATGATAATCCACACGGCATTGGCTTCAAGCCGGAAATACTGGAAAACGGCAATAAAATTCATCGGTTACCTAATATTGAAGCTTTCCATAAACAGTTGTTATCCCCGGAAGATACCCCTGAACCGGCCAGTTTTTGCCCGCTGGATTTTACATGGCCACGCCGGTTTGAACGCATCGGTAAGCAATATGATAAGGAATGGCTGGAAAACGAATTTCCGGGATATGCCCATGATATTGACTGGCGGTTATTTAATGCCGCGCCACAGGATCAGTGGTGGGAGCAACTGCCTGCCCTGCCGGTGAAAGCTGCATGGCGGATTGAGAACATGCACCCGAAAAAACCGGTACAGGAAGGCCACCTGCCAGCATGGAATGCCCGCTGCTTTATCAGACGGTTACGTCTTAATGAAGAGATTGACGAAGAAATTGTCATGCGCCAGACAACCGTGTGGTTTTTCCCTCATCTGGAGCAAATGCTCCTGATATGGCATGGAAGTACACGGATAAATGAAGATGATGCAGCCGATGTCTTACAGATGATATCCGCGCTGGAACAACAGGATAGCCCGCTACCCGCCAGTCATTATCTGGAAGTTGCCAGACAGCGCATGGACAAAGAAAAAGGTGTGTTGTACACGTTCAGGGAAAAAGATCTTATTTCTGAGGACATTATCGGCCCGTGGATAGATACAGAGTCCTCAATAGAAAGCAGCCCGATACAGGAGTCGATACAAAGGCGTCAAAAGCTTCTCCATGAACAGCAAGCAGCACGTTTGGCTGAACAGGGCCATGATATCAATACGATTATCCCATCCACTTCTCCGGTCGCAGTACCTTCAACCAATCCCCGACTGGATGAACTACCAGAATTCGTGGAAAAAATCGAACAGGAGGCCAATCAAAAAAAAGCTGAAGCCGAGCTGAAACAAGCAGAGATAACTACCAAAGCAAAAGAACAGGGTATCGATACGTATTTATCTCTTCCGGAGAGTAATACCAAAGGACCGGAAAGAATTTATTCAACACGGGATATATTGCGTAAGCAACAGCAGCACACCGGATTGAACGATCAAGAACTGGTACAAATTGAACAGTCGCTACGTAATGCGTATTTTTTGACGGTGCAATCCCAGAGTCCTGCTTTGCGACTGAAGGGTGAGTTATCAGAAATCATCCGCAAACGGGCACAAAAAATTATGGCACAAGGTGGAAATTTCAGTGGCATGGATTTTACTGGTGCAGATTTATCCAACATGGATCTACGTGGCGCAAACTTTTCCCGCGCATTATTGGAAAGTGCCTGTTTTAATCACAGCCAACTGGATAAAGCGGATTTCAGTGAAGCAATGCTGGCCAGAGCAGAATTCTGCCATACTTCCCTGTCTGGCGTGAAACTGGATAAAGCGAATCTGGTACTGGCTAAATGTGAGCGGAGTGACTTTTCCAATACCGATTTCAAAGAGGTCCAATTGCAGGAAGCCCTATTTGATCACTGTCAATTCAGCCACTCCACATTCACCGATCTTTTACTGAGACAGGTCTTTATTACACATTGTGATTTTCACTCTTCACAATGGAATAACTGCACACTGACAGAACTGGAATTACCCGCTCTCAGCTTTAATCACGCAACGCTGAATAAAGTCATTTTTCTTAAGTGTAAACTGGAACAAGCCGTTTTTGATGAAGCACAATGTGAAGGTTGTTCATGGGTAGAAACGGAAGTCAATCACATCCGGTTCTGTTCAGCAAGCCTGTTGAATTGTGCTTTTGTGATGAACACTACACTTAATCAGGCGGATTTTACTCAGGCAACACTAACTGAGTGTAATTTGCGCCAGATGCCGTTGGTTCAGGCTCGATTTCATTCTGCGACGCTGAATAACAGCGATTTGAGTGAAGCTGACTGCCGGTCAGCAGATATGCAACATCTGAATGCAACAAAAAGTATTTTCATCAGAACAGATTTTCGGGAAGCTCTGTTAAATAATGCCAGCCTGATGGGTGCTCTGATGCAGAAATGTAGTTTGCATGGTACTGATTTACGCGGTGCGAATTTATTTCGGGCCGATATGTCTCAGTCTGTCATTGATGATTCAACCCAGTTTGAAGGCGCCTATCTGCAAGGTATCAAAACCTTGCCTAAACGCGATAAGGAAGTGATATGAATTCACTGTCAGCAGATGAACTGATCGCAAAAATCAAACAGGGTGACATCATTGAAAAAGTCAGTCTGGCACATATCTCACTAGCTCAGCGGAATTTAACCGACGGAATATTCAAAGAAGTCGATTTCACCGGCGCTGATCTTTCCCACGCTCAACTGAAAGATACCATTTTTACCGCCTGTCAGTTCAAAGAGGCAACATTTGATTCCGCCCTCTTCGAACAAAGTGTTTTTGAACAGTGCAGTCTGGCGAGTGCCACCTTCGATAAAAGTCACATAACCAACAGCCTGTTTAATCAGTGTGATTTAAAGAAAACCCGCTTTACAGAAACAATACAAAACGACTCTCAATTTACCTCAAGTATTCTGCAAGAGGCCGATTTCAGTCACAGCGATCTTAAGCGAATTGCCTTTATTGACTCATCGCTTGATCAGGCACGCATCACTTCCAGCGATCTTTTTCTGGTTACCTTTTTTCGCCAGAATTTACGGAAAACGCACTTTTCTGCCAGTAAATTCACGAAAGCGGTTTTTTTTGAATGTGATCTGCGTGGTCAGGACTATCAACAACAACAATTTCAGGAATGTCAGTTTACCGGTTGTCAGCTTGAAGCCGTGAATTTCAGCCATGCCAGATTAACCAACTGTAACTTCAAAGGAGCGGGTTTACAGGGGGCAGTATTATCCAATGTTAACGCGACCCAATCCCTATTTATCGAAGCGGATTTGACTCGGGCACATTGCAGCAACAGCTTATTTATCCAGTCTATTTTTATCAGTGCCTGTCTCGAATCCGCTGATTTCAGACAAAGCCAGCTAACACAGGCCATTATGCACAAAGTTCATGCCGTCAATGCCCAGTTTACCGGTGCTGACATGACCTATGCCGATCTTTCCTACGCCAATGTCAGCAACAGTGATTTTCGTACCACGCATTTTATGCGAACACTTTTTCATCGTGCTGAACAGGCTGGGGCATTGTTCTCCGATCGTAATGGCATTCTGGAAAATGATCCTGAACTGTTTGCCGCCGAAGAGTGGGAGCAACAACGCAAGATTTAATCAGGAGAACTAAAATGTCAGAACTTTCTTACGCGTCCTATACACTTTCTTCGCCTTTACTTACGGATGAACCTTCACAACAGGTTGCCGGACAGGTTATCAACCGCCTTCAGGATGGTAGCTTGATGGTGGAAAGCCACAGCCGGGGATGGCATTGCCGACGGGCTGCCAGTTGTTTACTGACACCTGAACTGGGTGATACCGTATTACTCACAAAAGTAGAGGGACAACTCTGGGTGCTGGCTATATTAGAACGCCCTGAACAACAACAATCGGCAGAAATCAGCGTATCCGGTGATTTGACTATTGCGCCTCAGGGCAATTTACATTTAAACAGCGAAGGATTGCATATTGATGCCAACGATGGGCAATGCCATATCAAGAAAATGCAATACACGGGTGAATCTCTCTCTGCATGGGTGTCAGTGACCCAATTGATTGGCAATAAACTTGAGTCAGTCTGGCAGACCGTCACGCAACTCAGTCACCGCCTGTTTCGTCATACCACACAGACAGAGCAAGTACGGGCGGGTCAGTTAGATATGCAGGCTGAAAACTACTTGCGCATGCATGCCCAAAATACCATGATGTCAGCAAAAGCCATTACCAAAATAGATGCTGAACAAATTCATATTGGTTAAGGAGATATTATGTTTGCCAATACTCAAAGCGGGGGAATGGATCTGGCTACCCCTGATGTCTGTATGACTCCCCCTTTTTCCACACCTATACCGTATCCCAATATGGCTCAGGGACCTACCGGTATTACAAATGCCATGAACATCTTATTTGCAGGAGCACCAGCCCATAATCTGATGACAATCTATCCCATGACTATGGGCGATAACGCCGGCGTTAATACTGGTGTGGCTTCCGGTACGGTGATGGGACCAGCACGGCATACATTAGGGGCGAATACTCTGTTAATCAAAGGCGCTCCCGTGACGCGGCTAACCAGCATGTCAATGCAGAACTCGACCAACTCTGTCGGCTGTCGTATTACGCCAAGCCAAACCAAGGTGCTGATTTTATCAGCCTGATACCCAACTTTTCTTTTATTCCATACTGACTATACTAAAAATATTAATAATTCATGAAATTTATTACCTTATATTTTGTACTGAAAAAACGAAAGATTTTAATAAAAAATTTGTATTCAATTGGTTGTATTCAATTAACTGTTGGGTGATAACTGCTGGATGACGAAAAGAATTTTATTAACGTTTCTATTAATCATGGCAGGCTGCTCATCACAGCAGCCAGAAAAATTACCTCCTTACCAATTAGTTTTTAATATTGCACCAAATGTTAATGATTCAGCTCCACTGAAGATTGACGTTATGCTATTGAAATCAAAAGAAGAGTTTATGTCGGCAGACTTTTTTTCGCTTCAGGGCAACGCGAAAGCAGCGCTGGGTGATAAATTAGTCAATGAGGATCGGTTTTTTATCCTCCCTACCGAACATGTCCGTCATCTACTGGAACAGAATCAGCCAGAAATTCAATACATTGGAATTGTTGCCGAATACAGGCAACTAGATGGAAAGAAATGGCGTATTGCTCTTCCGGTATCGGTACCAGCAAAGCCTCCGTTTTACAAATTCTGGCGTTCTGCACCTGACAAACTACAGGTGTGCATTAAAGTTACTGGCTCTGGTTTAACTCCTGACTTAACTTGTGCTGCATGAACTGAAGAAAATCATGAATAAATCTGAAAAAGTCATTTGGACAGAAGGGATGTTCTTACGCCCTCATCACTTCCAGCAAGCTGAAAGCTATCTGGAAGCCTATGTCCGTGATTGGGGGAAAGCCCAACTGCCTTATTATTGGGGTTTTCTGACTCTCGAACTGAATCAGGAATTTCTCAATCAGGGGAAAATTATGCTTTCCTCTGCGAGCGGTATTTTTCCGGATGGAACTCCGTTCAGTTTTGATGGCGCTGACGCACCAGAACCTTTACAACTCTCTGAAAATCAGACCGATATTAATGTCATGCTGGCGCTTCCCCACTTTCGGCGGGGCAGAGAAGAAGTCATTTTCAGTGAGCAGAAAAATTCGCTGGCGCGTTTCATCAGTTTTGAAACCGAAGTCAATGACTTTAATGCTATGTCAGTGGGCAGTGCTGCTTTACAATTCGGCAAAATGCGCCTGCGCCTGATGGCGGAATCTGATTTAACACCAGAATGGACGGCATTGAAGATTGTTCACGTAGTGAATAGAACCAGTGATAATAAAATATATCTTGATCAACAGTTCATTCCTCCCTTACTCAACTGTTATGCCAGCCCGCAGGTGGCCGGGTTTGTAACCGATATTCAGGGGTTACTGGAACAGCGCCGCCAGCAGATAAGCCAGCGTTTATTACAACTGGGACGACATAATGACTCGGAAATCATGGATTTTCTCTTACTGTCCCTTGTCAATCGCTACAGTGGTCAGGTAAACCACGCACACAATTTATCATTATTGCATCCGGAAAGATTATTCAGCGAATGGCTGCAATTTGCCACTGAACTGGCGACATTCTCCCAAAGTCGTGTTCCTGATGAAAATCTTCCTCTCTATGATCATGACAATCTGACCCTGAGTTTTAATCAGCTTATGTTCCATCTGCGTCAGGGGCTGTCCATCATTCTGGAAGAACACGCTATTCAGTTACCACTCACCGAATACTCTCATGGTCTGAATATCGCCACACTACCTCATGCCAATATGGTGAATACATTCAGCTTTATTCTGGCTGTCCATGCTGAAACCACTAATGAAACCCTGATGAGTCACTTCCCGGCTCAGATGAAAATTGCCCCTGTCGGGCGTATCCGTGAATTAGTGCAGTTGCAGTTACCCGGTATTGCAATACGAGCCTTGCCATCCGTACCGAGGCAAATTCCCTGGCACTCAGGATATGTCTATTTCGAACTAGAAAAAGAGGGTGATTTGTGGAAACAAATGGATAAAGCCGGTGGCTTTGCATTGCACCTGGCGGGTGAGTTTCCCGGTTTAAATATGGAGTTTTGGGCTGTCCGTAACCAGCCTAAACAACCTAAACAGAGGTAACGACGCCTATGATGAGACAAGAAGCTCTTCATACTGATCAGATATGGCTTGCTGATGACACCCGTGAGAATCCGTTGGTGGCTGCGGCCAATCCTCTGCTGAATACGATCCCCAAAATCCGGCATACCACCTCCCACCCGGATCCCGCAAATTTACGGCAGCATCTGATCGATGAAATACGACGCTTTGAAGTCGCATGTCAACAGGCAAACCAGCCCTATGAAGTTATTATCGGGGCGCGTTACTGTTTGTGCACCGCCTTAGATGAAGCGGCCGCACTGACTCCATGGGGAAGCCGTAGTGTCTGGTCAGGTAGTGGGTTACTGGTCACGTTTCATAATGAAACCTGGGGAGGTGAAAAATTCTTTCAGCTTCTGGCTAAACTATCACAAAACCCCAAAGAGAATTTATTTCTGCTGGAATTGATTAATTTTTGTCTCCAGCTCGGGTTTGAAGGGCGCTACCGCATCATGGATAACGGTCGTTCTCAGCTGGAAACACTAAAACAACGTCTGTACCAGTTGATCCATTCAATCCGGGGCAATTATCCGGCCGAGCTGTCACCTAATTTGCAGTTGCTCAAAAAGCCCAATAAAGCCTGGAAACCTTTTTTACCTATGTGGGTTTGTCTGCTATTTCTGTGTTTTTTGGGCTGTATCCTGTATATCAGCCTGAACTGGCGACTGGGTAATATCACTACCCCGGTTTTATCCTCTATCTACCAGACCAGTCTGCCCAATGTGCCCGACAGAAAAATATCACCGCCACCACCTCCTGCGCCAGTACCAGTAAAAGAGGAAAAGCTGAATCTAAGAAGCCGATTACAACCTGAAATATCTGCCGGACTGTTAACCGTATCCGTGAATGATAAGAATGTGATTACACTGAAGGGTGATGGTGTATTCAGATCTGGTTCATCTCGCATCAAGAAAAACTATTTATATGTTATCAAACGTATTGCAGAAGAGATGAATCATTACAAAGGTGAAATTCTGGTGGTCGGATATACCGACAATATACCCATTTATTCATCATCTTTTGCCTCTAATTACGCGTTATCGCTGGCCAGAGCCAAATCTGTCCAAAAAGAACTCCAGCGCTATCTGGATCAGCCGGGACGCGTCAAAACAGAGGGAAAAGGTGCAAGCGATCCTCTGGTACCCAATAACACCCCCGCTAACCGGGCTAAAAACAGACGAGTAGAAATCACGCTGTTAGTTTCTCCTGATGCTCAAATAAAGTGAGGAAACTAAGATGTTGAATGTGCTCCTTTCCATTATCACCAGCAGACTGACATGGAGTTTTATCGGAATAACGATACTTGCTTGCATTATCGGTTTCTGGGGGCCCATTATTTCTGTTGGTGATGTTGTACCATTTAAATCATTTATAATACGGGTAGCCACCATTATCGCTCTTTACTTTTTTTGGGTTTTTAGTTTACTCGTCCCTCACTTATACCGGACTTGGCTGAATAAAAAACTGGCTAATCAGCTGAATATTATCAAAGGCAGCGAATCCGAAAAAGCGCAGGAAAAACAACAAAATGAACAACACCTGTCCCTGTCAGAACGTTTTTCTGATGCTGTAAAATTATTAAGAAAGGCTTATTTTTCCGGCCTGAATGGTAAAAATAAACCCACCCTGAGAAGTTTTTTCAGCCGCCAGTATCTGTACCAATTACCCTGGTATCTGGTCATCGGGGCGCCGGGTTCAGGTAAAACAACTGCGCTATCGAATTCCGGTCTGAATTTTCCACTATTAGATTATTTCGGCAGAGCTGCCCTGCACAGCATGCAGGACAGTAATAGCTGTAACTGGTGGTTCACGACTAATGCCGTTCTGCTGGATACCGCCGGGCGCTATACGATTCAGGATAACACTGTCCAAAAATCCAATTTCAGGGAATGGAAAACATTTATCAAGCTGTTGAAGAAATACCGCACACGTCAGCCTATTAATGGAGTTATCCTGACCCTCAGTGTGGAGGATCTGCTGAATCCATCGACAGAAGCCCGTGATAACCACGCCTATATGCTTCGCAAGCGCTTATCGGAATTACATGAAAAATTTAAGATCCAATTTCCTGTCTATCTTTTTATTACTAAAACCGACTTGTTAAAAGGCTTCACTGCCTATTTTACGCACCTTGATAAAGCATCACGCCAGCAAATTTGGGGACTGACCTTTCCACAGAACGAAAAAATGGATTGGAACATCAATGCTACCTTTGACGAACAATTCCGTCAGTTACAACGGCGGCTGGATGCTGAATTACCCTATATTCTGCTGAATGAATCCAATCCACAACAATCTGCTGAAAGTTATCTGTTTCCCCAAGAGTTTGCTGCCCTGCATCCGTATATTGCCCAGTATCTTGAGATAATTTTCGCCCGATCCGGATTTGAAGCTCCCAGTTATCCCAGAGGGCTTTATTTCACCAGCGGTAAACAGGAAGGAATTCCGTTTGATTCTGTGATGGAAAAATTTAATCAAAATGTCCAGTTACCGACTGATAACAACAGTATTTCGATGTCATGGGGCAATGGTGAAGATAAAGGAATGCACTATCCCTCTCAGGCCCAGCAGCCGTACTTTCTGAAAAACTTACTGGAAGGCATTTTTCAGGAAGCCGGGCTTGCCAGTTATAACCGTTGGTGGATATACAAGAATCGTCTGGTTAACTGGTTAGGTTATATGACACTGATAGCGATCCTGATCGCGGTAACCACCTTATTTCTGACCAGTTATCACAATAATGAAAATTATCTTGCTGAAATTCAGGCAAAAATGCCGTCGATTACGAAACTGGGCGATGAGTTAAAGCAAAACACGAATAATGCTAATGAAGCAAATAATATCTATAACTTATTACCGATGTTGAACACGCTGGCCAATCTGGCCCAAAGTCAGCATTTTTCGCTGGACGATCCGCCGATATCTTATCGCATGGGCTTGTACACAGGTGAACTGGTCAACGATGCCGGACATGACCTGTATACGAAAGCACTACAATCATTACTGCTGCCACATGTAGCAAGGCTTATCACCGATCAGCTAAAACAGGTCAGTAATAATGATATCGATAAAACATATAGTGCATTAAAGGCCTATCAGATGTTATATCAACCCGACCATTATGATGGTAAGTTTCTGCGTAACTGGGTAATGCAGTATCTGGAGGCACAATTAGCACCCGATACTCCTGAGATACAATTCAAACAGCTGGACTGGCACCTCGGCCAGCTACTGGATAATCAGCCGGTTACATCACCCTATGTCTTTGATAGCTCACTGGTTGAAAGCAGGCAGGCGTTCATCAGCAGTACACCTCTCGCAGTACGAACCTACGCCAGACTACAAAGCACTCTGCTGAACAATCCCGATTTAGAACCGGTCAATTTAGTTACCCTCGCCGGTCCACAGGCTGATCTGGCTTTTTCTCATATCAGTAATGAACCAATAACCATTGGAGTTCCTGGGCTGTTTACGCCAGCAGGTTATCATAAAATCATCAAAGATATGGAACCGTTGATTGCCAATTCCTATATACAAGACAGTTGGGTGCTGGGTTCTTACGCCAAAAAACAGCCAGTTAAACTAGTTGAACAATCTGTCCGGCAAATTTATGTTAATGACTATATTTATCAATGGGATAAATTTCTGGGTGATATTCGTTTAAACCATATCGATGATTTAACGCAGCGGGCTAACACTGCGCGCTTACTTTCATCTTCAGTTTCACCCTTGCGTCTTCTTCTGATCAATATCAGTAAAAATCTAACCTTGAATGATCCGCTCAATAGCCTGATGAATAAAGGCAAGAATATTGCAAAACTGGGTAGCCTAAGCAGTAAGACCAGTAATTTAGCTAATAAAGCCAATAGGTTGGCTAACCTGGCTCCCCAACAGATGATTTTGCAAAATAACGGGCAACCCTCACCGGAAAATATGTTAGAAGCACATTTTGCGCAAATTACCGATTTAGCGAAAAATCCGGATGGAAAAAACCCGCAAATACCTTTCGATGATATTTTGAAAAAAATCGGTGACTTATACCAATACCTGACTTCAGTACAAAATGCCGTGAATACCGGTTCAACTTTTCCTCCCAATAATATTATCACTCAACTACAGACCGCATCAGAGCGACTGCCTATGCCGTTCAGGGATATGATCACCTCACTGGCAATCGGTGCCAGCAGTGATGCACAAATCAGCGATATGAGAAGTGTCGGTAAACAGCTCAGCTCTGAAATCGGCGGGTTTTGCAACCAAGCCATCACAAACCGTTATCCGCTGGTCGCTACGGCACATGTCGATATTAAACCAGATGATATGGCTCGCATGTTTGCCCCCGAAAAAGGGATGATGGACAGTTTTTACAAAAAGAACTTAGAGGGAAAAGTCGATACATCCCAGCCCCAATGGCGCTTTATGCCGGGTGTGGATGGCAAACCTCTGCCGGGAGGAACAAGATTACTCCGGCCTTTCCAACAGGCTAAGATCATCAGTGATACGTTCTTTGGGAACGGTACTCCTACCCCGTCATTTACTGTCATGGTTCAGCCGATCAGTATGGGTAACCAAATATTGAGCATGGTTCTGAATGTCGGAGGGCAACAATTGCAGTACAGCCACGGCCCTCAGGTCTCACAACTCATCAACTGGCCGGGGTCTACCGGGGTTAATCAGGCCAGTATTCAACTAAACCTAGTTGATGGCACAACCGCCACCTTATCCGCTTCCGGACCCTGGGCACTGAACCGATTGCTGGATAAAGCAAAACAAGTCTCGCATAGCAGCTCTGCCCATCATGATGATTCGGCTCTACAGGCCACGTTTAATATCCAAGGCCATACTGTTGTACTGGCATTTACACCAAGCAGTATTTTCAGTCCGTTTAAACTGCCTGCATTCTCCTGCCCGAATATGAAGAGCATATAAACGCCATGAGCCATGAAAACAGTACGAATATCGATGCGTTACTTGCGCCAATAAGCAGCGAGTCTCCTTGCGGAGAGAATCTCGAATACGATGATGATTTTCTGCTATTAGAACAAAGTCTCGTTGGCAAAACAGAGCAGCAGTTTGGTGATTTCCTGATCCCGGCTGAACCCCCTAACTGGCTGGAAGTAGAAAAACAGGCCACAAACCTACTGCTGTCCCGGACGAAAGATCTGCGTATTATCATCGCCCTGATGCATTCATGGGTAGAAGCGCGGGGATTATCCGGGTATGCAGATGGTCTGTCTCTCCTTAGACAAACACTGGAACGCTATTGGGATGAGGTGTGGCCAAAACTGGAGTTTGACGGTGAATACGACCCTTTATTCCGTCTCAATACGCTGGCAGACATTGAAGATGGCTCTCCTCTGACCCTGAAAGTACAGAATTCCATTCTGCTGAAAAACGTTTTGCAGGAGTTATCATTCCGTGATGTCTACTCACTGCTCGACGGGTCAATAACCGAAATTAGTGGCTATACAGGAGGGCGTACACGTTTATTAAAGGAGTTAAAACAAGAATCGAGCAGCCCGGAAATATCTATACTGGTGGTTATTCGTGATCACGTCACAGCCCTGACTGAACTGATTAACCAGCACTTATCTGCCAGCCATTCACCTGAATTTTCGCTGCTGTTAAAACACCTGAATACAGTTATTGAGTTCAGTCTGTTAAAACCACCAGCCTCAGCAGAAGCACCTATGACTGATGGCGATAAAGCCGCTTCTGAATCTGAATCAGTGAGTAAACCGGCATCCACTTCAGTAAAAAATACAGTAATCCCCGTATCATCAGCAGACTTATCCTCATTCGACTGGTACGAAGTGGAAGCTCACAATCGTGAAGAAGTACGTATGCTGTTGGAAAAAGTGAAACTTTATTTCATCACACATGAACCGAGCCACCCTGCTCCGATGATGATTGACCGCATTCAACAGCTGATTGATCGTAATTTTGTCGACATTATTTCTAATCTTGCACCAGAAGGGTTACATCAGCTCGCCATCATTTTTGGCTATGCTGATAATCCCGGTACAGATACAGATGATATCCACTAACCGCTTATAACCTCTATTCAGAGATTCAACGCATTATTTACTCACCCCTTAATCTATCTAGCCAGTATTGGAGAATTTGTCATGAAATCCAGCGGACAAAAATTTATAGCTCGAAATCGCGCTCCCCGTGTCCAGATTGAATACGATGTCGAGCTTTATGGCTCAGAAAAAGTGGTTCAACTGCCGTTTGTCATGGGGGTTATGGCTGATTTGGCAGGGAAATCCACAGAAGCCCAGCCAGAAATTCCTGATCGGAAATTTCTGGAAATCGATGTTGATAACTTTGACGAACGCATGAAGTCAATCAAACCCCGGGCTGCCTTTCAGGTTGATAACACCCTGACAGGTGATGGCAAACTGAATGTTGAACTGGTTTTTGAAAGAATGGAGGATTTTCAGCCAGATGCTATCGCTAAAAAGGTAGAGCCTTTGGCTAATCTGTTGGAAGCACGTACCCAACTGGCGAACCTGCTGTCTTATATGGATGGCAAAACGGGTGCAGAACAACTGATTGCCGAAATACTGCAAAACCCGGCCCTGTTGAAATCACTGGCGGAAGCGCCAAAACCTGAAGACAGCATTTCATCTGAAGACAACACGCCAGGATCAGATGAAAACGCTGAAAATAAGGAGTAATTGATGAGCACGACCGAACAAGAAACCTTGTCTCAACAAGAGCAGACGCTGAAAGAATACACGGCTGATGAGTTAAGTGTATTGCTCGGTAAGGAATTCCGTCCGCAAAGTGATCAGACCCGTAGTGCCGTTGAAAATGCGGTCAAAACACTGGCGCAGCAGGCACTGGAAAATACAGTGACGCTCTCTGGTGATACCTATCGTACCATCCAGTCACTGATAGCCGAAATTGATACCAAAATCTCACAGCAAATGAACCATATCCTGCACCATGATGAGTTCCAGACTCTGGAAGGCGCATGGCGGGGGCTGCATTATCTGATTAATAACACGGAAACGGATGAAATGCTGAAAATCCGTGTGATGTGTCTGTCCAAAAAAGAACTCCGTAACACCTTAAAACGCTTTAAGGGTATCAGCTGGGATCAAAGCCCACTGTTTAAGAAAATCTATGAAGCGGAATATGGCCAGTTTGGTGGTGAACCTTTCGGCTGTCTGGTGGGAGATTACTATTTTGACCACACGGCACCGGACGTTGAACTATTGCGCCAAATATCGCAAATCAGCGCCTCAGCACACTGCCCGTTTATTGCCGGAGCCGCACCCAGTGTGATGCAGATGAACTCCTGGCAGGAGCTGGCTAATCCACGGGATCTCACCAAAATCTTCCAGAATACGGAATACGCCCCCTGGCGGAGTTTACGTGAATCAGAAGACGTCCGTTACATCGGATTAGCATTACCGCGTTTTCTGTCCCGTTTACCTTATGGTGCTCTGACAAATCCCGTTGATAACTTCAATTTTGAAGAGAATACCGATGGGCCTACCCACGAAAATTATACCTGGGCGAATGCAGCTTATGCGATGGCCGTTAATATCAACCGCTCATTTAAACTGTATGGCTGGTGTACCTCTATCCGTGGCGTAGAATCCGGCGGCATTGTGGAAAACCTGCCCTGTTATACTTTCCCCTCTGATGACGGCGGTGTGGATATGAAATGCCCCACCGAAATTGCCATCAGTGACCGCCGTGAGGCTGAATTAGCCAAAAATGGCTTTATTCCGCTCCTGCACCGCAAAAACACCGATATGGCCGCCTTTATTGGAGCGCAATCACTACAAAAACCCTCAGAATATTATGATCCTGATGCAACTGCGAATGCCAACCTTTCGGCTCGTCTGCCCTATTTGTTTGCTTGCTGCCGCTTTGCCCATTATCTGAAATGTATCGTCCGTGACAAGATCGGGACATTTCAGGAGCGCAGTGATATGGAACGCTGGCTGAATGAGTGGATCACAAATTATGTCGATGGTGACCCAGTCAATTCAACACCGTTCACTAAAGCCAAGAAACCACTGGCAGCCGCAGAAGTTCAGGTCGAAGAGATTGAGAGCAACCCGGGATACTATCAGGCTAAATTTTTCCTGCGGCCTCACTATCAATTAGAAGGCCTGACAGTTTCTCTACGCCTGGTTTCAAAATTACCCTCACTAAAAGGAGCATGATACTAATCAATTATTTTTCAACACAAAACCCAATATCACTACTTTAGTTATCTTTATGTAGCAGTACCCTTCCCTCTATATGTGTATCCCAATAAACATCGATGGGATGCCAATGTTACATACAATTCCTTCATTAAACTTTAATTAAGATTAAGGCGAAAAATTATGTCTACTCTTCCAACGCCCGATGCGTATATTTTCTTCACTGATATTAAAGGTGAATCAGGTGATGAAAAACATAAAGACTGGACAGCCGTCCATTCCTTTAAAATAGATCTGATGAACGATGTCACTAAATCTAATCAAGGGACTGGTTTGGGTGCAGGCATCGTTCAAGTTAGCCAACTCCATTTAAATCTTCTGTTTGATAAATCATCCATAACCTTGCGCAAATACGTTGCTTCAGGGAAACATATTAAGGAAGTTAAACTCAATGTTCGTCGGCAAGGCGGAACACAAGAGTCCTGGTATGAACTGACCCTGACACAAGCTGTGGTCGCAGACGCCAGACTTGTATACGGAGATGGTAATTTCTATTGTGACGTTCAGCTTGCCTTCCAAAAACATAAAGAAAGCTACTTCCCACAAGACTTCCAGGGTAAAAAAGGTGCTGAAATTACCTACACCTGGGATTCCTACACTAATAAACTGGAATAATACACCGTGGATTTTACTGATAACCTCCTTGAAACAAGGAGGTTATCCTCATCCACATTATCCTTATCAACAATAAGGATCCACGCTTATGCGATTCACCATTGTTAAAAACAACAGTACAAGCCAGCCAACACAACTGAGTTATGAATTCTCTCCTCCGGGAGGAACTATCGGCCACTGTAAAGATAATAGTTGGGTTTTACCTGATGCTGAGCAGGGCATTGCCCGTGTTCAGGCTATTGTATCCATCAATACAGATGGCAAATGTCGGATCACCAATCTGGGTTCTGCAACTGAGCTTTTGCTGAATACAATCCCTGTGGCTCCGAATCGTCAGGTTGAAATCCGCGATGGTGACGTACTGAATATTGGCAGTTATCAGATTCAGGTCATTGATCCCTACCAAAATGCACAATTACAAACTGATATTTCCGCTACCAGTGTACCCTCTGAATCGGATACGCAGGGTATTCCCAGTGAAGTCTGGGATGGCCTTGAAAAAATTTTCACGATCCCTGATACTCCGACATCCTCTGACAAGCATCAGGTATCATCAGATGGAAATGACCATAACCCGCTGTTTCCCTCCAGCCAACAAGAAAACGATGAACGTAATCCCATTGATCCATTAGCAAAAATCAAAACAACTGCTGATCTGGATACACTACAGCTACGAGCGAAAGATCCTGTGACTATGTTCAACACGGATCCCCTCTTCCGGCAGGAAGATATTCTTAATAACAATACGCCGACAACCTTATTCCAGAATGATAAAGAATATGAACTTGAGCACAATGATAAGGAAGGTGAAGTCGATCCACTGGCGTTATTTTCTGACCATAATGTTAGACAGAAACAAAATACTAAAAATGAAGACCCTCTGGATTTGATGTTAGGCACTGCCGCGCCACTAACATCTCCTGATCATCCCAAAATTGCCGAACCTAAATCGGTTTCTGTCACACAATCTGCATCTGATCATAATACACAATCAGAAGCTCAATTCTCTCCTTTACCTCCGCTCTTCACAACAGAAGAGCTATCCAGAGAAATAAACCAAGATTTAGTCACAAACCAGTTCGACACAGAAACAGAAGAAACAGAGGGAGAAGATATCTTCTTTATCCCGCCCGATAGGCAGACTGATCAGCCTTATATTAATCAGCAGATTAAGCAACTTAACACACCACCACATATCAGCGATGATGACCCTATTTATGAACGACTGAATATCGATCCAATCAGCTATAAGTCCGATGAACATGTCACAGAGGGTGTCAAGCTCGAAGGAAAATTACTGGCAGCCCTACTAGAAGGTATGGGACTCAAAAATCTTCGCCAGCCACAGTTTGATGAACACCGTATGTATCAGTTAGGCCAACTTATCAGCCAGTTATCTCAGGGACTTGTTGCACTTAATACTTCACGTACCCTACTGAAACGGGAAGCCGAAGCCGGAATAACCCAAATGTTACCAGATACCAATAATCCCTTTAAATTATTACCTTCTGGTCAATCGGTACTGGTTCAGATGTTCGGTGATCATATGCCGGGATTTATGTCTATTGAGCAGGCAACCCGCGATATTTTAATCGAATTACAAGCGCATCAACTGGGAATGATTGCCGGGATGCGAGCCATTACGGTAGATATCCTGCAACTCTTCCACCCCACTATTCTTGAGCAAAAAGCACGGGACGAAGGCGGCATGCCGCGTTTGTCATTATCATCAACCTACAAAGCATCATTATGGGAGTTTCTTACTAAGCATTATCAAAAAACAGCCAGTGAATTTGAGCACAATTCCGGTCTGTTTGGTAAGAACTTCCTGTTGGCCTATGAAAACGAAGTAAATAGCTATAAAAATTCCCAGAAAAAAATAAAAAAACAGACCGGATAAAACCATCACCCCCTCAGATACAAATACCCGTGAATTTCAGCTTATAACCTGAAAGACAGCGGGAACAAACCTTTCAGCATATCGACCCTATTGCCCATAGTGATCTTAGTTATCTATATATCATCACTGCTAATAATTAATAGGCTTCTCATGAATAACAATACAACTTTGATAAATAGTGGTTATCATCGTCCGGGTAATACCAGACACATCACTGCCAGAGACAAAATGCGGCCTTCCCTACTGGACAGGCTCACCGATAATGAACCCGATAAGAAAAAAGAGGCAACCAGTAATCATCTGATATCACATAGTATATTACGCCAGAATCTTCTGCGGGATTTACAGTGGCTACTCAATAGTATCAACGGCGAATCCGAACAGAATCTTTCCCCTTTCCCGGAAATCCGTCGCTCCGTCTATAACTTTGGCCTGGAGCCTCTGGCTGGTAAGCTCATGTCTGAAATCGAATGGGAGGATATCCAGCATAAGATCATTAAAGCGATACATATCTTTGAACCCCGCATTATTCCCGACGGTCTTGAAGTTAATTGTGTTTCGGATACCCACTCACTGACTTTATATAACAGATTATCCATCGAGATCAGAGGGTTTTTATGGTGTGTTCCCTGGCCACTTGAGTTCCTGTTTCACAGTGATATTGATTTAGAAAACGGCTATTTCACTATTAAAGAAGCTGGGTAAGCCGGCAAAAAACGGGAGAATACATTTTGGATAGCAAACTGCTTGAATACTACAATCGTGAACTGATCTATTTACGTGAGATGGGCAAAGAATTTGCCGAGCGTTATCCGAAAGTCGCCAACCGGTTGGGGATGCATGGCATTGATGTGACCGACCCTTACGTTGAACGGCTGATGGAAGGTTTCGCTTTTCTGACCTCCCGTATTCAGTTGAAAATGGATGCGGAGTTTCCGAACTTTTCCCAACAATTACTGGAGATGCTGTGCCCCAATTATCTGGCTCCCACACCGTCAATGTCGATTGCCGAACTCCAGCCCGATACCAGTAAAGGGGATATCAGCCACGGATTTTTAGTACCACGCGGGACTATCATGCATTGTCAGTCGCTGAAAAAAGACGGCATTACGCTTCAGTACAGCACGGCACAGGATGTTATTCTACAACCCCTGCACTTACAAAAAGTTGAACTGGGAAAAATTCCGGCCAATATTCCGCTGGCATCTTTAAATCTTCATCAGTGCGGTGCAGTGAGTGCGTTACGTATTCATCTCACCTGCCAAGGAAAATTCTTCCTCAGTGAGCTGGAACTCAATAAACTGATCTTTTTTCTTTCCGGGCCAGATATTCAGGCTCAGCAATTGCAGGAACTGCTGATGGAACATTGCGTCGGAATGATCTGTCAGACTCTCGGTGATACCCCCCAGTATCAGGTATTACCTGATATCTCCCCGCATCACGAAGGGTTTGATGATGAACAGTCATTATTACCCAATGATCCACGCACGTTCAGCGGTTACCGACAGTTGCATGAATATTTTGCTTTTCCGGCTCGTTTTCAGTTCTTCAGCATTAGTGGTATGCAATCTTTGCTGGAAGAGACTAAAAAAGAGAGTGAGTTTGAACTGATCCTACTTTTGGACAAAATTGATGAGGATTTAGAGCATCTGGTTGATGCCTCTTACTTAGCCCTGAACAGTACTCCTGTCATTAACCTGTTTCCTAAACTGACTGAACGGGTCACGCTAAAAGAGAGCACTAATGAGTACCATTTAGTGGTTGATAATACCCGACCACTGGATTACGAAATTTTTTCAGTACAACGCCTGCACGGTGCAGATATTAAGCGACGGGAAACTCAGATCTTCCGACCTTTTTGGTCAACTTTCAGTGATGATAAAGGAAATTATGGCGCCTATTTTTCCCTTCGTCGTGATCCCCGTATTCTGTCTGAGCACTCCCTGCATTATGGAACCCGAACCAGCTACCTCGGTACGGAATCATTTGTTTCCATTGTTGATGAACAACACTCACCCTGGCCGAATGAACTCAAATTTCTGACTGCGGATGTGATGTGCACCAACCGTGATTTATCTGCGATGTTGCGGCAACAGGATATAGACAGTTTTGTCATGCTTGATTCCATTCCAATCAACCAGATTGTATTTCTTAAAAGGCCGACCATACCACATCCGGCTCTGGCACAGGGTTCAGCTTCCTGGAAATTAATCAGTCAGTTACAGCTCAATTACCTGAATTTCATGGATAAGGATGATGAACAGGGCACTCAGGCATTACGGCAATTGCTGAGCCTTTATGCCAATCTTTCAGAACCGGCCACCGCCCGTCAGATTAATGGTATTCGCCATTGTTCACTGAAGACAATTCATCGCAGAGTACCAGAACCCGGCCCAATCGTTTTTGCCCGTGGTGTCGGAATTGAGCTGGAAGTCGATGAGCAGGAGTTTGCCGGAACCAGCCCTTGGTTACTGGGTAGTGTTCTGGAACGACTCTTCTCTCATTTGGTTACCATGAACTCCTTCACTGAAATGACGCTCTATAGCCAGCAACGCGGCAAAATCGGTTACTGGCCGGCCCGAATGGGTAAAAAACAGCTGTTATAATGGGGGAAATGACGATGAGTGAAACAGGTGCCGTTGCTATTCACAGCATAAGCCGTCTACCTGATAATTTCTGGCAAGAACTCACCCAGACGCCGTGGCAGTTCGATCTGTTCCAGACCCTGCGGCGAATAGATGCACAGTCCGGGGAATATTATATGCTGGGTTCATCCCCATTACCGCGATACGACCTACTGCGGTTAGGGCAAAAGGCATCAATGATATTCGCCCCTTGTACTATCTCTGAAGCCAAACAACGGAAAAACTCAAAACAGTATGACGTACTGATTTACAGTTTTGGTCTATTCGGGCCAAACGGACCACTACCCACTCACATTACCGAATATACCTATGCCCGACAGTATAACTATCAGGATCCAACGCTGACCGCGTTCGCTAATTTATTTCACAATAGGTTAATACAATTATTTTATCGGGCCTGGGCAAATGCGCAGTCTACAGTATCGCTGGATCGTCAGGATAATCAGCGTTTCTGCCATTATCTGGCCTGTCTGGTTGGTATGGGTTTACCTGCCCAGAAAAACGCAGATTCTATTAATGAACATGCCCGCTATTTATTATCAGGCCATTTGTCCCGTCAGGGACATAGTGCAGAAGGTCTGGAAAAAATACTGTTCACCTACTTCAATATTCCGTTAAAAATCAAACAAAATATTCCGCAATGGCTGGATGTTGAGATTCAGGATCAGGCCCGGTTAAAAGCCGGACGTAACATGCCACGTTTAGGACAGTCAGCCTTTTTGGGGACTGCGTTATATGATGTTCAGTATAAATTCCGCATCAAACTTGGCCCACTGACAATATCAGAGTATGAAGACTTCCTGCCAAACCAGCCAAAGTCACAACAATTACGTGACTGGGTACGTCAATATCTTGGGATTGAATATGCATGGGATATCCAGCTGGTACTTCATCGTACAGATATACAGAGTATCCATCTGTCTGATCCGGTAAAACTAGGGCTAAGTAGTTGGCTTGGGAAGATGGAACAGAAAATCCATCGTGATGATTTAATCTACAATCCCTAGTTTTGCTCACATGCTCCCGACCAGCATACCTCTTCCTGCCTTTTGCTCTCTAATAACGGGTTGTTATCTAACCACTCGTTATTACTTACGTACCTAAACATTATCAACGACAACATCACGGATTACATGCTATGTCAGAAATCAGCCGTTCCGTACTTTTTGGTAAGCTCAACCCGACCCTGTTCACATCATTAGAAGGTGCCACTGCTTTCTGTAAGTTACGTGGTAACCCTTATGTTGAACTGGTTCATTGGCTACACCAAATCATGCAACAACAAAACAGTGATTTACAGAAACTTATCCACCATTTAGGGCTGGATGAATCTGCATTGACCAAAGATATTGTTGCTGCGCTGGATCGCCTGCCCCGTGGTGCCAGTGCCATTTCTGATCTCTCAGAACATATTGACAATGCCGTAGAGCGAGCCTGGGTTTACGGCTCGCTGAAATTTGGTGTTGCTCAGATCCGTAGTTCGCATTTACTGATAGGTATATTAAAAACTTTCAATCTTCGCAATGCACTGAAAGCTATTTCTCCCCTGTTTGATCATATCAATGCCGATACCCTGATCGATAATTTCAACAATATATTTGATGGCAGTGATGAAGCTCAGGAAAGCATAATATCATCAACCGAAACTCAGGGAGCAGCCCCACAGACTGCAACAGGCTCAGCTTTGCAACAATACGGACAGGAGTTAACAGCCCGGGCCCGTAATGGTGAAATTGACCCTGTATCAGGACGCGATGAAGAAATCCGCCAGATTATCGATATTCTGATGCGCCGCCGGCAAAACAATCCATTACTGACTGGTGAGGCTGGTGTTGGTAAGACTGCGGTCATTGAAGGTCTGGCTTTGAGAATTGTGGCCGGTGAAGTTCCTCCCCCGCTGAAGAACGTTCAGCTTTGGCTGCTGGATATCGGTATGTTACAGGCCGGTGCGGGCATTAAAGGAGAGTTTGAATCCCGTCTGCGGAAAGTTATTGAAGAAGTCCAGTCCAGCCCGACACCCATCATTTTGTTTATCGATGAAATTCACACTCTGATTGGAGCCGGTGGACAACAAGGTACAGGCGATGCCGCTAACTTATTAAAACCAGCACTAGCACGGGGGCAGTTGCGGACACTGGGCGCTACAACCTGGTCAGAATATAAAAAATATATCGAAAAAGATCCGGCCCTGACCCGCCGTTTTCAGGTTGTTCAGGTGCATGAACCTGATGAAACCAAGGCTCTGATAATGCTGCGTAGTCTGGTCAATACGCTGGAAAAACACCATCGTATTCTTTTACTGGATGAAGCGGTTGATGCAGCAGTACACCTCTCCCATCGCTATATTCCTGCCCGTCAGTTACCGGACAAAGCCATCGCATTACTGGACACCGCCTGTGCCAGAGTTGCAGTCAGCCAGCATGCAGAACCCCCGCAGCTGGAAAACTGCCGTCATAAGATAGATTCGTTGAATGTTGAACTGGGAATAGTGGAACGGGAATCCAAAGTTGGTCTGGGCGATCCTCAGCGGGCAGAAAATATCCTCAGCCAGTTGGCAACGCTGGCAGAGCAACAAAAACAGCTAGAAGCGCGCTGGCAACAGGAACTGTTACTGACAGACAAAATTATTCAGCTACGCCTTCAGTTACATGAAGAACAAGCCGATGAAGAACAAAACAATAATGATAAAATCACTCTTCATACGGAGCTGGCTGAGCTGCAACAACAACTGGAAATGTTACAGGGTGAAGAACCTCTTATCTTTGCCGCAGTAGACAGTAATGTTGTTTCCGCTGTTGTCTCAGACTGGACTGGCATTCCTTTAAGCCGCATGATGAAAGATGAAATTGAGGCTGTATTGCAATTAGCCGATACCCTTAACCAGCGCGTCATTGGTCAGTATCATGCGTTAGAAACCATCGCAAACCGGGTACGTACTTCACGGGCAAAACTGGACGACCCTAATAAACCGGTAGGGGTCTTTATGCTGTGTGGGCCTTCTGGTGTCGGTAAAACTGAAACCGCACTTGCTCTGGCGGAAACGCTGTACGGTGGCGAGCAAAACCTGATCACTATCAATATGAGTGAATTTCAGGAAGCACATACTGTATCAACATTAAAAGGTGCTCCTCCCGGCTACGTCGGCTACGGCGAAGGGGGTGTCCTGACCGAAGCCGTTCGTCGTCGTCCATACAGTGTCGTATTGCTGGATGAAATTGAAAAAGCGCACCCTGATGTCCATGAAATTTTCTTTCAGGTATTCGATAAGGGATGGATGGAAGATGGTGAAGGCCGCCATATTGACTTCCGTAATACGATTATTATTCTGACATCGAATGTCGGCGCTGATTTAGTCAACTCAATGTGCTACCAGCATTACCAACAGAGTAATACACTACCTGAGCCGGAGCAGCTCAGTTCAGCACTGCGCAAACCGCTATTAAACACATTCCCTGCCGCTTTACTGGGGCGTTTATTAGTCATTCCATACTATCCGTTAGATGACGAAGTCATGACCAGCATCGTTTATTTGCAGTTGGGACGCATACAGAAACGATTGTTGGAAAACCACGGTATTACTGCCACGTTCGATGAAGCCATGATTGAAAATATTGTCAGTCGTTGTACCGAAGTTGAGTCGGGTGGTCGTACGGTAGATGCTATTTTAACCAACACTCTATTGCCTCAGATAAGCCAGCGGCTGCTATCTGCCTGTGCTCATGGTGAACAATTTAACCAATTACAGGTGTCGCTCGAACAGGGAGAACTTAAATTCCAGTTTTCGAATGATATATAGATCCTGCATGATATCCGTGTGTAATTTGTCATGATTTCATACTAACCACGTCACACTCCCACATAATTTAACAGGAGGACTAAATGTTCGGAGTAAATAAACACAGCCAATAAAGAGGCAACTTGAAAATTCGACAAAAAATAGAACATGAGGTTCAAGAGGCCATCTATTATGCAGAATTCTTACAATAACTCTCTTAAGACCAAGCATCCATTATTACAGGCATTACCCATTGGATACTGTTTCAATGAGTTGGAAATTGAAAAAGTTGTGGGTAAAGGAGGATTTGGTATCGTATACCGAGCCTGGGATCACAGCAAACAGTGTGCAGTTGCCATAAAAGAATATCTGCCATCCATGATTGTGGTTCGCCGTAATGATTTGAAACTAAAATTACGCCACCCAAATTTACAGGAAAGATTCAGAATCGGGCTTCACAGTTTTATGCGTGAAGCCCATATCATGACTTGCTTTAACCATCCGTGCCTACCCCGCTTCATACGTTTCTGGCAACAGAACAGCACCGCTTATATCGCCACTCCCTTTTACCATGGCATCACCCTGAAAGTATTACAGGTAAAGTATGCAAAGATAGTTACACAAAATTGGCTGTGCCATATTTTGTCTCCTCTGCTTGATGCCATCAACACCCTTCACCAGGCTGGCTATCTACACTGTGATATTTCGCTGGATAATATTTTACTCCAGAATGATCGATTACCTGTTTTGCTGGATTTAGGGTCTGCCCGGAAAATAGCAGAACGTTTATCTGACGAAGAAGAAATAACGGTCAGGCCGGGGTTCACACCCTGTGAACAATACACGGCCAATGAAGAGGGGCAACAAGGCCCCTGGAGTGATATTTATGCGCTGGGGGCAGTATTGCATACTTTGATTGTCGGGAGGCCACCACCGGTAAGCATAGTACGCAATATTGAAGATCGTTATCAGCCCTTAACGGAACGGTGTCTTACCGGTTATTCTTTATCATTTCTACATGCCATAGATTGTATGTTGGCAATAAAAATAGCAGAACGGCCATCCTCTATTTCTAAATTAATCCCGATGATAAAATCCCCTATCATCCAAACCTGTTTCCCTCCTAACTTCTCCTCATCTCTACAAAATATCCTTACCACCTGCCCACCTTCAGAAGGTTCAGAGCAAGAATAAAAGGGGAAATTTATGCCACCAGAAATCTGTCTACTTTATTACCAAAAAATTATTCGTCACCCGATTCAGCATGTTTCTTTCCACTCAACCCATATTCACGCAATTTATTCGCAATTGCAGTATGAGAAACCCCAAGCCGTTTTGCCAGCTTACGAGTACTGGGATAGTGACGATAAAGGCGGGTCAGGACAGAGCGTTCAAAACGTTTGCTGATTTCATCCAAAGAACCAACCAGAATATCCTCGCTGATAAATGAAGTTTCGGCTTCTAAATGCGGTAACTGAATATCCTGTGAACTTAACTGATTATCTTCAAGCTGCGTCAATGCCCGGTAGATGGCATTGCGCAGCTGCCTTACGTTTCCGGGCCAGTAATAACTGCATAGGAATTGTTCCAGATCAGGGGCAAACTTTGGTTTTTCTACACCCTGTTCTTCGGCAAAACGGGTCACGAAATAATCCGTCAGTGGCATAATATCCGCCTGACGTTCCCGTAAAGGCGGTAATGTGATGGTCAATACATTAAGCCGATAGTAGAGATCTTCCCTGAATTCCCCTTTTCGTACCAACTCAACCAGATTCTTCTGCGTGGCACAGATGATCCTGACGTCCACTTTTACTTCATTATCTTCCCCCACCCGACGAAATGTTCCATCGTTAAGGAAACGCAATAATTTAATCTGCATCTGGGGTGACATTTCACCAATTTCATCCAGCAGAACCGTACCGCCATTTGCTTGCTCAAAAAAGCCTTTTTTACTTTCCGTTGCGTTAGGATAAGCGCCTGCCGCATAGCCAAACAATTCACTTTCGACTACGTCATCCGGCATAGAGGCACAATTTAAGCCAAGAAAAGGCTGTTTTCCTCTTGAACTGCGTAAATGACAGGCTTTGGCAAATTCATCTTTCCCTGTCCCTGTATCACCAATCAGCAACAACGGCACATCCAGCATAGCCATTTTACGAGCCTGCTCAACGACATGAACCATCTTCGGGCTAACAGCAACAATATTTTCAAAAGCCTGATCATCATTGACGATACGTTTTTTCTGGGCAGGCTCTGCCTGCGTGAAGACACGCAGCATAATGACTGCCCCGACACATTTAATTTCCTGATTTTCATCAGTCAGCGGCATCGGGATCACATCCATCAAATAGGTTTTCTCTTTGATGGTTAACGTGACTGAATGAGGTTCGGGATGATCACTTTCCAGCCAACGAAGAAAATTATAATTACTGATAAGCTGGCTGATATTTTTCTGGCTGATTTTTTCTTTACTGATGCCAAATAATGACTGTGATGCCAGATTGGCTAAATCAATATTTCCTTTCATATCAACGGACAGAATCGGATCCGGTACAGACTCCAGTAATGTACGCATCGCCCGGTGTTCTTTTTCTGATGGCATAAAAGCCACCGTCCTGACATCCATCACGCCATTAATACGGCGGATTTCCGCCATTAACAAGCGAAAGGTATTGAAATCAATTTGAGTAAAATTAAGGTAAATACGACGAGCAGGAGAAATCTCAATTCCTTTCAGGTCAATATTTCTTAAAACCAATAAATCAAGTAACTCGCGAGTCAGTCCGATTCGATCCTGACAGGTAACTTCCAATCGCATTTATTCCGACCTTATTTACACAATGTTCGTAACTGCCTGAAATATTACTCGTTACTGTGCGATAGATGAAGCCCCCTGTCAGTTAAAGTTGACAGTAAGACAGAGTGTCAAATTTAACTGACAATATCATCCTGAGTTATGAGCCTGACTTTTTGGCTTCATTTCTCGTTTTCGGCTTAGTCGCCAGTGTACTTTTTAGCTGGCTAATTAACTGATACCGGAAATCACCTAATTTAGGTTTATCGCCATCAATCCAGGGTAAAGGGCGGCACAACTCCATCGACTTAATTCCCAGCCGGGCAGTCAGCAACCCAGCGCCAATGCCTTGTGCAGCACGGGCTGAAAGCCGAGCGGCAATATCCTGTGACAGCCAGTCCATACCCACTTCCCTGACCAACTCTGATGCCCCAGCAAAAGCAATATTCAACAATACCAGCCGAAATAAACGAATTCGGCTGAAATAACCCAATTCAATCCCATATATTGCCGCAATTCGATTAATAAGACGAATATTTCTCCATGCAATAAAAGCCATATCGACCACAGCAAGCGGACTGACTGCGATCATCAGTGCAGATTCTGCGGCTGATCGGCGGATCTCTTTTTTAGCCTGTTCATCCAGCACAGGCTGAACCAGTTTGCTGTATAATATGACCATTTCCCGATCATTGTGCGTTTCATGTATAGCACTCTGCCAACGCTGTAACGCCGGATGCTGCTGGCCTATACCTGCCTGATCAGCCAGTTTTTCACAAAACTGCCGTCCTTTACCAATACCATGACTCTGCAATAATGTTTTTGCGATATCACGTTCTTCTGTCCGCTGGCGCAAACGATAAAGACGACGCCATTCGCCGATAACAGCACCTATTCCGGCAAAAACAATCATACTGCCTGCGGCTGCTACACCCAGAGCAATCCAGTCCTGATTCTGCCATGACTGATATATCCATTGAATAAACTGAGCGATAACACTGAAACCCAATAACAGTAAAGCTCCTGAAAATATTTTCCGCCACGGGCCGCGTTTAGGTTTCAGGGCCGCATTCACTGCACCTTCAAGCTCACTTTCCTGCTCTTCCGTATTTAATTCTGGCAGAACCGGATAAAATTTGCTGTCCTGTGCATTAAATTCTTGCTGGGATTTCAGGGAAGGTTCTGAAGGTGCTGATAACATGTCATCAAAATCCACTCTTGGTTTTAAAGGAGCAGAATCTTTATCCTCTGTTTTTAAAGAGTCCGTCATGTCAGTTTGTCTCCCAATAAAAACTCCATCGCGCTGTCCATACGGATATGGGGTAATGGTGCATCAATACTGACCTGCCGTGGCCGGAATGATTCAAAATTAAAACCCTGTTTCTGCCAGAAATCATTACTGGGCAGACGCTGTGGCACCTCCCCCGGAAAGAATGTCAGTAGTTTGTCATCTGACAGGCGATTTCCTTTGATAGCCGGGATCTGTTCCCCCTCGTGCATCACAATGCCACTTTCAGTTGCCTGAACAGACGCCAGACCAACACAATCCATGCTGATCCCTTCAAATGCTGCATTCTGCCACGCTTCCTGCACAAGCTGTTGAAGCAACGAAACAAGATTCGCGTGCTGATCTGCTGTGACATGATCTGCCTTACTCGCCGCAAACATCAATTTATCAATGCAAGGGGAAAATAAACGGCGAAATAGCGTCCGTTTACCATAATGAAAGCTTTGCATCAGTTGAGTCAGTGCCAGGCGCATATCATTAAAAGCGTGCGGGCCGCTGTTTAATGGCTGTAGGCAATCAACCAGAACGATTTGCCGATCAAAACGCAGAAAATGCTCTTTATAAAAGCCCTTTACGATGTGATTACAATAATAACTAAATCGTTCTCGTAACATACCGATATTAGTCTGTTTATCCGCTTTCAGTAATTGAGGTTCTCCGATTCCGTCAATGTCCGGCCACGGAAAAAATTGCAGGGCGGGCGCTCCCGTCAGATCTCCCGGCAGAATAAAACGCCCCGGCTGAATGAAATGCAAACCTTCTGTTTTACATTGGTGTAAATAATCTGTGTAGGCCTGTGCAATTCTGCTCAGCAGATTTTCATCCGCAGGCGCCAATGGATCACACTGTTTACATAATTCCAGCCACGGCTTCGCCCACTCAGCCCTGTTTCCTTTCAGTAAGCCATTCATTTGCCGTGACCATGCCAGATAACTCTGTTCCAGCATAGGTAAATCTAGCAGCCACTCTCCGGGATAATCGACAATTTCCAGATAAAGTGTTGAGGTGTCTTTGAGATAGCTGAGTAAAGAATCTTCTGAGCGATAACGCAGTGCAAGGCGGATTTCGCTCACGCCTCTGGTCGGTATCGGCCAATACGGAGGGGTATTGTACAAAGCAGCAATGTTTTCATCATAGGCAAAACGGGGAACACCCAAATCCCGCTGTGGTACACGTTTCACACCTAATAAACGACCGTCACGGACGGTAGAAAACAGTGGTAATCTGGCACCAGTATGAACATTCAGCAACTGATTGACCAAAGAAGTAATAAATGCTGTTTTCCCGCTACGGCTTAACCCTGTTACTGCCAGCCGTAAATGACGATCTATTCCACGATTAACAAGTGACGTCAGCTCATTTTGCAACCGTTTCATATTTCTCCTGAATCGGACACTATAATGTTGTAATTTCAAACCGGTTTCCCCTCACCCAACCGGGCAAGGGGCCAGCAGTTTCTGTGGTATTCCGCCGTTCTTATTTAAATCTGTTCTGGCTTAGAGCTGGCGAAAACGACTACGTACATTATAGGTGTCAGAAGTAATATAGCGTTCCATTTGACGCAGGCGTTCTTCCCCTGCCCTCAATTGGTAATCAACTTCATCCAGTATTTTCCGGGTTGATGGTGCTCTTGTTTCTTCTGGCTGATATCCTACAGGTGCGGGATCCATCACAAAAGACAAAATAATGTAGGCAACTACCGTTATGGCAGATAACCCAAAGAATATCGACAATATGGTAATGGTACGGATAAGGGCAACAGGGACATCAAAATAGTTCGCTAACCCGGCACAAACACCTTTGATCACGCCCTGTTCCGGTAAACGATAAAGTTTCCCCCGGTAAGAACTGCTCATTATGACTGCCTCCAGTTTGGATGCTCGGCATCAAGAATATCTTCCAGCGTTTTGATACGTTCCTGCATACGCCGGGCGTTTTCTGACAACTGCTCCAAACGTTGAATTTCATTGCTCTCCAGTTTCCCTCTGTTCTGGTTGTTATAATGCAGCCATAACCAGACAGGTAACACGAAGAGTACAAACAGGATCAGCGGGATCCCCAGAAATATATAAGCCATTACCTTTCCTTAGTTGTGAACGGGTATACGAATAACCTTCTCTACACTTCGTCTTTCAAGCTGCCTCTTTGTTGGCTGCGCTCGCTCACCCCAGTCACATAGTTATCTATGCTTCTGGGGACTCTCTCCCTTGCCGCTGCGATGCAACTTGAAATCCATTGTGTATATCATTGTGGATCTTTAGCACTCATTTTAGCTTTGAGAGCAGCAAGTTGTGCACTAATTTCATCATCCGCTTTCAGTTCTGCAAACTGCTGTTCCAGAGATTTCTTTTTCCCCAGACCCACTGATTCCGCTTCTGCTTCCATATGGTCAATCCGGCGCTCAAACTGTTCAAAACGAGCCATCGCCTCATCGATTTTACCGCTGTCCAAATGACGACGAACTTCACGGGAAGAAGCCGCAGCCTGATGACGCAGTGTCAGAGACTGCTGTCGTGCACGCGCTTCTATCAGTTTATTTTCCAGCTCAGTCACCTCCCCTTTAATGCGATCAAGGGTTTCATCCAGAATCGATAGCTCATTTTTCAGTGTTTCAACTAACTGGCTGACTTTCTGTTTTTCAATCAGAGCTGCCCGAGCAAGATCTTCTTTGTCTTTGCTCAATGCCAGTTCAGCTTTTTCCTGCCAGCCTTCAATCTGGCTTTCTCCGGTGTTGATACGGCGCAGAAGCTGTTTTTTCTCAGCCAGTGTACGCGCAGATGTTGAGCGTATTTCCACCAGCGTATCTTCCATCTCCTGAATCATCAAGCGGATCATTTTCTGCGGATCTTCTGCTTTATCCAGCAGAGAAGAAATATTAGCGTTAACGATATCAGCAAAACGAGAAAAAATACCCATAGTCATAAACCTCTTTCATTAGAATGTATGTATGTTATGCCTGTGTACTGTTAAATAATGTATAAGATACAAGGTAAGGCATTCAATTAAATACAAGATACATGCCAACTTTTTATTTCTTATTATCACATTGAAATATATAAATTAATTTTTATTTGCTTTTTTATTACAATATCTTAATGTAGTTAAATCAACCAATAATTGGCGAAAAATACGATTTGTTAGTGGAGAAATCATGAGTCAGTACACTGATAACCTATTAGGGGAAGCAAACAATTTTATTGAGGTTCTGGAACAGGTTTCTGCGCTGGCTAAATTAAATAAACCTGTTTTAGTGTTAGGGGAACGGGGGACAGGTAAAGAGTTAATTGCCCACCGTTTGCACTATCTTTCTCCCAGATGGCAAGGCCCTTTCATTTCCCTGAACTGCGCTGCTCTCAACGAAAATTTGCTTGATTCAGAGCTATTTGGCCATGAAGCAGGCGCATTTACCGGAGCACGCTCAAAACATCAGGGGCGTTTTGAGCGAGCGGATGGCGGAACCCTGTTTCTTGATGAGCTGGCAACTGCACCAATGCAGGTACAGGAAAAACTCTTAAGAGTAATTGAATATGGATACCTTGAACGTGTAGGAGGTAACCAGTCTTTACAGATCGATGTTCGGCTGATTTGTGCCACCAATGAAGATTTACCGGCTATGGCCGCCAATGGGAAATTCCGGGCAGACCTGCTGGACAGGCTGGCATTTGATGTTGTTCAGATACCCCCTCTACGCCAGAGACAGCAGGATATTATGGTACTGGCTCAACACTTTGCTGTTCAGATGTGTCAGGAGCTGAACCTTCCTTTCTTCCCCGGATTGACTGAAAAAGCAAAACGGCAGTTACTTGCTTACTCTTGGCCCGGCAATGTCCGTGAACTGAAAAATGTGATAGAGCGCTCCATCTACCGTCATGGGGATAATCAAAATGCCTTAGACACCATCATTATTAATCCCTTTGCCGTATCTTCAGAAACTCATGCACAAAAGTCAGCCAACGATTCATCCATCAAACATAAGACTGATCATCGCTCTCTGCCTGATTTACCACTCGATTTAAGGCAATGGCAGAATGACTGTGAAAAGCAATTAATTATACAGGCAATAGCAGAAAGCCAATTCAATCAGAAAAAAGCAGCAGCAAAACTCAGCCTGACATACCATCAATTACGCGGATTAATAAAAAAACACAGCATCAGTGTGACGGATTAAAAAATTCAATAAATGATATACCCAGTGGATTTCGGGCTGGAGCACTGCGGCAAGGGAATAACAGATAAAAAAATAGCCAGCACCCGAGCTGGCTAATAAAAAATACTGGAAGCAATGTGAGCAATGTCATGCGTATTGAGATCTCAGACTGGGGTCATAAAATACATATCTCAACAGCACGATGAGAATGATAATGCTTATCACTTATGTTTGTAAAGCGTTTTATTGAGAATTTTTCTCACTCGCGTGATCTGGTTGTTGTTTTTGAGCAAAAAGGGCTAATTAAGTTACAATAGCCAGACTTTTCCCATAATTGATGTTTTATATGCGCTATTTGATTTACTGGATCATATTATTGCTTTCAACTCCCGCTCTGGCTATTGAGAAAGCAATTCCAGAAACGACTAAAGCCACAGCCAAAGTTGCTTACAGACAGTCGTCGGAAAGCCTATCCTATGCTCCGGCAACTATACGGCAGCATGGCTTTATTTATTGCGTCAACGGCAATCTGAGTACGTTTAACCCACAGATGGCTATCAGCGGCCTGACCGTGGATACTCTGGCTGCCCAGATTTACGACCGTCTGTTGGGAGTAGATCCCCTGACCTATCGGCTAATTCCTGAATTAGCTTCCCGTTGGGAAATTCGGGATAACGGAGCAACATATCGCTTTTATTTGCGCCATAATGTCGCGTTCCAGTCAACGGCGTGGTTTACTCCGACCCGCACCATGAACGCCGATGATGTTGTTTTCAGCTTCCGCCGGTTATTCGATAACAAACATGACTATCACTATGTTAATGGTGGGCATTATCCCTATTTTGATAGTTTACAATTTGGTGATTCCATTCAGGATATCCGAAAAATTGATAAATACACTGTTGAGTTCCGCCTGAACGCCCCTGATGCCTCCTTTCTCTGGCATCTGGCGACGCATTATTCGCCTATACTGTCTGAAGAATACGGACAAAAACTGCATAGCATAAACAAAGAGGAACAAATTGACTGGAATCCGGTAGGAACCGGGCCATTCATGCTGGAAGATTATCAAATGGGGCAATTTGTCCGTCTTATCCGACATGATAACTACTGGAAAGGCAAGCCGCTGATGGAACAAGTTGTTGTAGATATCGGAGCAGGTGGTACTGGCAGGATCTCCAAACTGCTCACGGGTGAGTGTGATGTATTAGCCTATCCTACAGCCAACCAATGGGACATACTCCACAATGATCCCAATCTGCGCTTGACCCTGCGTTCAGGAATGAATATTGCCTATCTTGCTTTCAACACCAGTAAGCCACCTCTGGATAAACTGGAAGTTCGTCAGGCCATTGCCTATGCCATTAATAATCAAAGACTAATGCGAGCCATCTATTATGGTACGGCTGAAACTGCCGCCTCCATTTTACCAAGGGCATCATGGGCTTATGATAACCGGGCAGAAATTACCGAATACAATCCTGAAAAATCCCGCCAGATACTGAACAAACTGGGGTTAGATGGTCTGGAACTGGCATTGTGGGTTCCCACCACGTCGAAACCCTATAACCCAAGCCCTTTGAAAATGGCAGAGCTGATTCAGGCAGATTTAGCGCATGTTGGGATTAAAATGACTATCCGCCCCCTTGAAGGCCGTTTTCAGGAAAGCCAGCTCATGGATAAATCTCATGACATGACATTAGCAGGCTGGTCTACTGACAGTAACGATCCCGATAGTTTTTTCCGCCCGTTGTTTAGCTGCGCAGCTATCGCATCTCAGACAAACCTGAGCCGCTGGTGTGACGCGACTTTTGATAATGCAATCCATCAAGCGCTGTTAGATCAACAGTTAGCGGCACGTATAAAAAGTTATCATATTGCTCAGCAGATCCTTGCTCAGCAGTTACCTGTACTGCCACTGGCTTACCCAATGCGATCACAGATATTTCGTTATAACATTAAAGGATTAGTTCTGAGTCCGTTTGGAAATAGCTCATTCGCCGGTGTTCATCGGGAACAGGAACACTCTATTTCTTCTGAAAAAACATCCACCGGAAATACACCCGCTGAAAATAAAAAAGGAAGCAAATGATTATTTATATATTGCGCCGTTTGCTACTGCTGATTGTGACACTGTTTTTTCTCTCACTGATCAGCTTCAGCCTGATGTATTTTACGCCTCACGGCCCTTTAAGCGGCGCATCTCTGCTTGATGCTTACCTTTTCTATTTTCATGGATTACTGCAATGGGACTTTGGCATTTCCAGCATCAATGGTGAGAGAATTGTTGACCAACTCTATGAGGTATTTCCGGCAACGCTTGAGCTCTGTCTGCTCTCATTCACTCTGGCATTATTAATTGGTATTCCATTAGGGATTGTTGCCGGCGTATGGCGTAATAAAAAAGCAGATAAAATTATCAGCACACTTGCTCTGTTTGGTTTTTCCATTCCGGTATTCTGGTTAGCTCTGTTACTTACTCTCTTGTTCTCACTGCATCTGGGCTGGTTGCCGGTATCAGGACGGATTGATTTACTGTACCGAATGGAGCCTGTGACAGGCTCTGCCCTGATTGATGCATGGTTGTCAAAAAGCCCTTATCGCAACGAGATGATCATGAATGTAATACTGCACATGATATTGCCTGTCATCACGTTGTCTGTCGCACCAATGACTGATGTTATTCGTTTAATGCGTAACAGCGCAGAAGAGATTTCAGCATCAAACTACATAAGATCAGCAGCAACTCGCGGGCTATCAAAATTAACTATTATACGTCGCCACTTATTGCATAACGCCCTGCCCCCTATTATCCCCAAGCTGGGGCTACAGTTCTCAACCATGCTGACCTTAGCTATGGTGACAGAACAGGTGTTTAACTGGCCGGGGCTGGGACAATGGCTTATCAGTGCCATCCGCCAGCAGGATTACTCCGCAATTTCAGCTGGTGTCATGGTAGTAGGCACTTTAGTTATTTCGGTCAACGTGCTGACTAATATTATTGGCGCGATGGCTAATCCTTTAAAACATAAGGAATGGTATGCCATTAGATAATTTTTACCGTGAAAAGAAAGCGCCATCGCCTCTGAGAGTCATTTGGCGTCTTTTCTATGCCGACGCACTGGCAATGACGGGTTTTTACGGCGTACTGATTTTAATTATATTAAGTCTTTTTGGTAGCCATCTTGCACCCTATCAGCTTGATCAACAATTTATTGACCAGCTGTTGCCCCCTTCATGGTCACACTACGGTAATGTCGCCTTCTTTCTCGGGACAGATGATCTGGGGCGGGATATATTCAGTCGGTTACTGATTGGTACTTCCTCCACATTTGGTGCTGCGCTGGTTGTGACTAGCGCGGCAGCAATTGTCGGATTAGTTATCGGCAGCCTTGCCGGTATTACACACGGGCTGAAATCTGCGATCCTGAATCACATTCTTGACACCCTGCTTTCCATACCTTCACTGTTATTAGCCATCATTGTCGTTGCTTTTATGGGAGCCAGCCTGCAACACGCAATGATCGCCATTGGGCTGGCATTACTGCCAAGAATTGTACGGGCAGCCTATACCGCTGTGCATGATGAACTGGATAAAGAATATATTATCTCTGCCCGTCTGGATGGCGCTTCAAATTATCATATTTTACGTTATGCTGTTTTTCCGAACATTACCGCTGTGATAGTGAACGAGTTAACCCGTACTTTCTCGATTGCCATCCTTGATATCGCGGCTCTGGGGTTTCTCAACCTTGGCGCACAATTGCCCTCACCTGAATGGGGCGCTATGCTCGGCGGATCACTGGAGCTTATCTACACGGCTCCGTGGACTGTGATGCTGCCGGGAGCAGCCATTATGCTGAGTGTTCTGCTGGTGAATTTACTGGGCGATGGCCTGCACCGTGCTATTAATGCAGGAGTCGAATAATGCCACTACTCGATATTCGTAACCTCACCATTGAATTCATGACGTCAGAAGGCCCCGTTAAAGCCGTTGATCGATTAAGTATTTCATTAACAGAAGGTGAAATCCTCGGGCTGGCTGGTGAATCCGGTTCTGGTAAAAGCCTTATCGCCAAGGCAATTTGTGGGGTTGCAAAAGATAATATTACCGTTACCGCAGACCGCTTCCGGTTCAATGATATTGATTTATTACGCCTGACGCCGAGGCAGCGCCGTAAAGTCATTGGTCACAATATTTCGATGATATTTCAGGAACCTCAGTTATGTCTCGACCCGTCAGAAAGTATTGGTAAGCAACTCATTCAGTCTATTCCCGGCTGGACGTTTAAAGGCCACTGGTGGCAACGTTTCAACTGGAGAAAACGTCGGGCTATTGAACTGCTCCACCGGGTGGGTATTAAGGATCATCACGACATCATGAACTCTTATCCTTATGAATTAACTGATGGAGAGTGTCAAAAAGTGATGATTGCCATTGCGCTTGCTAATCAGCCAAGACTGCTGATCGCTGATGAGCCGACCAATGCAATGGAGCCAACAACACAAGCCCAGATATTCCGCCTGCTATCGAGCCTGAACCAGAACAACAATATGACAATTTTGCTGATTAGCCATGACCTGCAAATGATGAGTAAATTAGTGAAACGCATCAACGTGTTATATTGCGGACAAACCGTGGAAAGCTCTACACCGGATGATCTGCTGGTTACCCCTCACCATCCTTATACACAGGCACTGATCCGGTCTATTCCTGATTTCGGCAGCCCTCTGCCCCATAAAAGCCGCCTTAATACACTGCCGGGCGTCATTCCGTCACTGGAACATTTGCCTATCGGGTGCCGTCTCGGGCCTCGTTGCCCTTATGCCCAGAAAACCTGTATCGAAGCACCTCGGTTACGGGGCAGCAAAAGTCATACCTTCGCCTGTCACTTCCCCCTGAACATGGAGGAACAATAAATGGTCGAGACATTACTGGAAGTTAAAAACCTGACGAAAACTTTCCGTTACCGTACAGGCTTGTTCCGGCGTCACCATCTTGATGCCGTGAAGCCAGTCAGTTTTACCTTGCAACCACGAAAAACACTGGCAATTATTGGTGCAAACGGTTCTGGCAAATCCACACTGGCCAGAATGCTGTCAGGTGTAATAGAACCGACATCAGGTGAAATATTAATTAATCATCACAAGCTGATTTATGGCGATTATAGTTATCGCAGCCAGCTCATTCGCATGATTTTTCAGGATCCGAGCACATCATTAAATCCCCGCCAGCGTATTGGTCAGATTCTGGATATGCCCTTAATTCTGAATACAGAGCTGCCACCTTCTGAACGGGAAAAACGCATCAATCAGACACTACGTCAGGTTGGTCTGCTGCCAGATCATGCCAACTATTACCCACACATGCTGGCATCTGGTCAGAAACAGAGAGTAGCACTGGCGCGGGCACTGATATTACAGCCTCAGGTTATTGTTGCTGATGAAGCACTCGCTTCTCTTGATATGTCGATGCGTTCCCAGATTATTAATCTGATGCTGGAATTACAGGAGAAACATGGTATTGCTTATATTTATGTCACTCAACATCTTGGTATGGTGAAACACATCAGTGATCAGGTGTTGGTGATGCATCAGGGGGAAGTCGTAGAACGCGGTAATACTGCTGAAGTGCTAGCTTCTCCGTTACACGATATCACCCGCAAACTGATATCCAGCCATTTTGGTGAACCTCTATCTACAGAAGCCTGGAGACAGGATATCACTTGATTTTTACTGAGCAGATTTTATTCACTCATCGGAACAGCCGCTAAACGGGAAAGCTTGGGCTTTCCCATATCCTTTGGTATTACATTGAATTAATTCATTTTTGCATCTGTATATTTTAGTGCATTTAAGGACGTGTTAGGCTATTTTTGAATTATCAGCACTTCAAATTGATATGGGGATCAAGATAAAAGAATATGAATAGTGGCTTACTATAGTATAGAAAAACGCCCTCGCGCAGATGGCACAATTCGTTACCGATGTCCCCTCAATCACTGCACGAAAAATTTAATAAACTCATGCAACAGAAAACAGAGTGACTCATAAAGAGCAGATTTCTGGGTTCTGTCACATTAACAGTGCGCTAGCGAGAGAATGTGATTTTTTATGCCGTCAATTGATATAAAAGGAAACACTCTGGTCCTTGCGGATATTGTCCTTTGCACTGTAATAGTCAAAAGCTTTCGGACACACTACGGATAATATCGGTAGAATAGTGTAGAAATTTGAAGGCGTTTCAGATTAAAGATACTAGCAATTCACTCTGTAATAACCGATCTAGTATTAATTCGCAAAGCCACATATATTACTATGCGGCTAGACTATATGTAGCAAACGTAAAAATCGTTTGAAAAATAAATCATTTATATATCCACATTAACAAAATTCAGTGATTATCACTGGTATCTGTATCTTCTCCTATCATAAGCTCAGGAACATTAATTTCTGTAATACGCCAATAATTTTCACTCTGATCCTGTCTCAATATATACTGGCGTTCATCAATAAAAAACGGGATCTGATATTGATAAAATCTATCCCAAGGGCCTATATTCTCATTATATGTTTGAGGGTCTTCATCTTTTCTATAAATATGATCAGTAAACCAATAATTATCATATGCTCTTTGCCCCGCATAATAATGATGTATTCCAGAAAAATACGTAAACTGTGGATAATAATAATATGCCCACGTATGTTCATGAGTCTTATCACCTATACTTCCATCTTGATTGAATTTATAAGTACGAATGTCTCTACTATCTTCCGTGTGAATATATATATATTGATTACCTTCCATTGAATAGAAGAATGTGGCTCCGTAGAAACTATTCCAGTTTCTTTTTTCTATTGGTTCCCTAAACATTACTCCATTGTTCGATATTAAATAGATCGCATAAGGATATTCACCTTCAGCATTTTCATCCTTACTATGAAGATAAATAAATTGATTGCCATTTATTGAGTATGCAAACCCTACATCATAAGAGTTGTCCCAATATCCTTTATCCACTATCGTTTTATTTCCTTCCTCATCTAATTTAGCAATGATCCAATATGATTTAGCTGTATCTTGTGACACATTAATAAAATTCTTAGCTAAACCAAAAATATATTGATCTTCTCCAAGCACGAATGGAAATATTAAATCATAATAGTTTACCCATTTCTGCCCGGTAGACGTTTGATCTCCCTGTAACCCGCCAGCAAGCAATTTATTTACAGTAACCAAATGATCAGGTTGACGCTGACGGAAAAGATACAGCTGATCATTAATAGAATAAGTAAATATTGTTTTAAAATATTTTCCTGGAGAATTGATGATTTTGACATGTGCTGGATCAGATTTAGCATGATTATTATAATGATCAGTGACTGTATATGTAACGTCATAGCTGCCATCAGGTATCTCAGTGAAAGGTATTGTCACATGAATACTATCAGGCAGGGGATATTCAACATGAAAAGTCCTAAACACAATTCCCCCCACAGATATAACCACAATATCTTTGGGGTGTTCATGTGGAAAGTTATTAATAACAATCAGCATAAAGCTTTCTACTTGGCCTACTTGGCTTACGTCAATAACACCATTTACTGCCTGAGGAAGTTCAGGTTTTGCATAATTAGAATTCATTTTAATGATGTTCATTATTTTTCTCCGTTGGTATCCGCGTTAGAAGGGTTAGGATAAAAAACAGAAAAATTTTCTTTATATTTTTTGGAATAAAGAATAAATTTCATCTCGATTAAATTTTTTAATCCCTCTATTAATCCATCAGCTATTTTATTTTTCATTACATCTTTATTTTATAATTCCACCCCACAACGTGAGATGAAATATCTGTATCCAGATTATTTATTTGACAAATAGTAATGAAATTATCAGCACTTAATTAGCTCCTAAAGTGATAGTATCAATACGCCTTTTCCATACTTTTGACTTTTCTTTCTTATTAGTGAGATAGTAAATGATATAAATATACCCTGCATCACCATAACTGTTCTCATCATAATTTGATAAATACGATTTAGGAATAGGTACCATAAATTTATCAACTTCCTTTATCTGTTGTTTTGTTATAAGGTTTTTATTAAATGGAGGACGAAGTTCACCTGTGTCAGGATCATAGCCATTTATTTTAACATTTACAGTAATCAAATCATTTAATTGTGGCTGATTTTTACCACCAACAGGTATTTCACAATTTAAACCATTATCAGCAATACTGTCTGCATTAACATAATCATCTTCATCGATCAGTTCTCCATTTCCGTTAAAAACTGAGACTTTATCTAAGGTGCCATTTAACGGTGGCATGTTCGGGTTATGTCCAGCCAAAGAATAATAAAGTGATCCGGATTTATAAGTCAGTCCTGACCTGTTAACATAGTAATACATCTCATTATTTCCAATTTGAGTGATAGATGTATAAGGTGCCTCAAGATCTGAACTATATTCCCCCGATGTACATACCGCATCTCCGTCCGTATTATTATTCATGACAAATATAATGTCTTCAGGATTAGCATGAGCATATTCGGGTATTGTAATATGAAAAACACTTTCATCCTCACCATCATTTCCTCGCGGAGGAGAAAGCACACCTCCGACTAAGTCAGGAATTCTGGGATAGCCTATTCCATCAGTAGGAGGGAGATGTTCCGTGACAAATAACATATTGTCCCCAGTAAATACAGTCTCACCCATCGTTGTCTTTAAACTTATTATCTTTGTATAACCGTTATTCACCTTTTTAGCATAAAATTTAACATCAATATTTCCTGA
>NZ_CAWQJR010000100.1:0-2505 GCF_963894935.1 Xenorhabdus sp. PB61.4 | reverse complement strand
GCATATAAATACAATTCTATTACACCGTTAAATTTATCGTTATTATGATAGCAACTTCATAATAAGGAATAACATCTATACCTATTCTAAATATCTACTAAAAACCATTAACACTGGCAGTGAATAGTATAGAAATTACATAAGACATTTTCTTAATCAATATAGAACAAGATACCAATTAATGAGGATTATTCATAACCATTCACCAAAATGGTGAAGATAAGATCATTTTAGAATGCTAACAACAATACACTACTTATGAAATACTCAATTCACTAAAAAATATTTTCAGGATAACAATTTCTATCCTATTAACGCACTGAATGATGAGCGTTGTATTCAATGCTTAGCTCCATAATTATTAATGCTATCAATAATACAGATAAAGTAGTAGTGCAGGTGTGCTTTATACCAATAAGTTTAGAGCTGAATAGCATATGTACAATTTAAGTGGCCATAACCCCCTGTTTTGCAAATTTCTTCAGCAGATCCTATCTGACGTTCTACACAATTAACTGCAAGCATATATCTCATCACAACAGATATTGCAGGAATCGATCCTCTCAGGATCATCAAATGGCAGACAGGTTATTATCTCATTTGCGAGGCATTCTCAAATAAATACTTTATTCATTTCTCCTTATCGTAAAACAGTTGTGAAATATCGTACATTAGGTTTTGTACAAGCAAATCAATGGCCCAGATAGATAAAAATAGAATAAATGCACTGACTATCCTCCCTAAAAATACATTCACAGGATCAGATCAATCAAACATATTTATTAGATAATGATATTTCCAAACGTTTTCGTCCCCTTTATTACTCCTTTTTCTAATACCTTCGGATTCTTCTCAGGAAAAATGAGATCCAAGAATCCTTTTGTGATATCTATGGCATTATCAACAAAAATACTAACACCAGTAACCCGAAATGTAGTACATGACGTATTGCATCATCAGATAGATCAACTGCATAATTATTATTTTATTGTCGTTTTTTAATGCGTATTTTTCCGAAATACTCACTGATAAAGATCTACATTTAATTCCACTTTTTTTAAAAGGTTTTAATCACTCATACACTCAATATTAAAGCAATTAAGAATATTTCCAGTATCTAAATCCACTTCATAGTGAGTTTTAGCTATAGCGGCAGAATTATATCCGCCTACTTAACCTAAACATTGTGCCATTCTCATCAGCAACAAAAAGTGAATGTTTCACTTCATCAGAATTTAACTCCGGGATTGTTAAGATTAACACCCTGAAACCTTGTTCGTTGTAATAATCAACCTGCTCCATGATATTGTTGTGATTTTCTTCAGTGAAAGAAGTAAGTTGTTCCTTTAGCGGCACATTACAGCAAACTAATGGCTGCTCCCCTACTACACTTTTGCAAATTAATTGATGATCTTACCGAAGATCCTGAACAAAAATTGATAATTTTCGAAGAGAGCAATGACAAGGTAACTCATCAATTTTTCTGTAGCTGTGCAAAAGGCTATACTTCATGGATTTTTGGATTGCATAACAATGGCAACTGAGCAACAGATTCATCGGAAAAGAATTTGCTTAGTCAAAGGCTGTTTTCCGGTGAGAGATTTCAACCTCTCATTAATTCTGGAGAGTATAAATAACGGTATGTTTATAAACAGTAGAAGAAGTGAGCGTTGCCAATAAGGAAATACCTAAAAAGACAACGGAATAAAAGATTTTAGTGTTACCTGAATAGAATACAGTCCACTATTATTAATAAATAATAGTGATAATCAATATTATTTACATTTTTATTTATTAATAACTTGTATTGTTTAACAGGTAAAACTCTATTTATGGTCTCAAATTATTCTAAGCAGGTAATTCAGAGGCAATTTTCCAGTTAACGGAACTGACACTTTTCTCTAAACTCACCCAACAAACAATCGATTCGATCTCTTTTTGCTTATCCGGAGTTGCCAGCATTTCTGCACACACTCCAAGCTGATTAGGCTGAATTGTATCAGCACTGCTTAGTGACTGTAGCCGGACATTTAATCCATTAATTGCCTGTAGGATCAAAGTCCTGATCAGGATCTCATCGCCAATATCACAAATAATGTGAATTTGATAACTCTGATCTAAATCTAAGGTCTGCTGTTGTGGCTGAGCATTGGCTCTCTGAGCGGCCTCTCTGAATAAAATATTTGCAGATGAAATAATTGCTACATAAATAGTCGCATATAAGCATTATCCCAATCCGCACAAAACGCCAATACCCTCCGAACACCATAATGTTGCCGCAGTATTTAATCCGCGGATGTTCATTCCCTCTTTCATAATCACACCAGCACCAGTTGCGACTAATGCATTGGTTCTTAACCCCGCCATACGCTGACGCCACTGACGTTTCACCTCAGGTAACCTCTAAAAACTCTCAATATAAAAAATAAGATCAATTTTGCACTCACCAATAAATGTCCTTATTGTGTATGACTTTTTTCTTGCTTTTTCAGGGAAAAAATAAAC
>NZ_CAWQJR010000099.1:0-2521 GCF_963894935.1 Xenorhabdus sp. PB61.4 | reverse complement strand
TGATGTGGTTTTTAAAGAGGATTATTCACGTATTGTTCTGGATGGAGCCATTGAAAATTTAGCGTTATTCCGACGCATCGTATTGAATATGGTAAAACAATGTGACTGTGGAGCTCCCAGCCAAAGAAATAAACTCAAAAAAGCAGGCTGGAGTGATGATTATCGTGCACAAGTGTTCTTTGGATAGATATCAATCAAAGTATGCTCGCGCCCTGACCAAACGGCAGTGTCACATGGCTTTGCCGCTTCCTGTTTGCTCTTAATTTATAGCGAATTGTGTTATTGCTTAAATTGCATCATTAGTTTTATTTGTTGCATATATTGCAATAACATAGCTGTGTAAATTATCAGCATTTGAGGTTAGCTATGAAAGTCGATAACAAAGCTACCCTACAGGCACAGAGCGATAAGCGCAGTGATTACCCGCTGCGAGTCGTGGGCTTTGATGAGATGGCGCTATCGGTGATGCTGTTACAGAAAGGTCAGGTGATCACGGTGACGGGAAAGGCTTCTTACTGGCAGGGCTATCAGTTGGCTGCTTCCTTAATTGCTTAATGGCTATACGGCTGCCATATTTTCGGTATTATTCGTTATGCTCACATCATTCAGAATAACAATACGTAAGGCGAATACATGGACAACAAGATCATCGAAATCCTCCAGTACGAGTTAAAGAAAGGAACCGGCAGTCAGTTTCATGAAATTATGGTAAACGTCAGCGTTCCATTGCATCGCTCACAGGGAATTGATGTGGTGAGTTTCGGCAACTCGCTACATAACCCCGATTGTTATTATCTTATCCGGGCATTCGAAGATATGAACGAACTGTCGGCTGTACAGGCCAGATTTTATAAAAGTGACGCATGGATAAACGGCCCCAGAACAGGGATTATTGAGAGAATTGATAAGAGTGTAAAGACGGTTATTGAAATGCCTGCATCAGCTATCAATGCCTTACGAATTGAGTAGCACCAGAAGACAGCCCTCTTTACCCATACTAAAAAGCAGAGTTCAGCCAACCCAAAATTATTGGGTAGCCTATCCACGTAGGCAGGCTGAACAATCACTTCAATAGGTTTCGCCGAAATTCATCACAATCCCCCCAGCTTAGAACGTTAAACGTACGAACCTACTCACTACCGACGATATTCGTCGTTATTCACCTGATCAACCTCTTGATTTACACAATCCTGATATATTGAAAAATGTCATGGTTGGGATGATTCAACATGAAAATAATAATATAAACCCCTACAGTGATGAGCAGATGCAAGCTGGGATTAATGCCGCTATTCATGATGCCCGTTGGTCGGGGTTACGAAATCCCCAAATACTCAGGAAACAGCGCGCTCAATATGGCTCTAATAATGCTATTACTGACGGAATAGATGGAGTAAATGATAAAAACGTGCAAACCCAGAAATCTCAGCCTCCTGAGAAAAAATACCGTCTTTGTACGGTAAAAAAGACTATGAACCCACAAAATTGGGGGTTGAAATGGCAGAAGGCATGGCGAAAGCAGTGCGAGATGCTTTTAGTGATTCGCCACTTAAGTTGGAGGTCATTTTAGTTAATGATAAGACGGGAGAACGCCAACGATTTCAGTCAAAGCCTGGGGGAAAAGTGACAACTTCCATGCAGCAACCTTGATTTGATTGTTTTTTGCTCAAAAATGTTACTTTTATTATATTATTAATATGGTAACTCACATTGAAATTTTCTGTCGGAGGGAGACAAGTGCTAAAGAAAATAGCTGCTTTCTTGTTTCTGGTATCAACTGTGGCTAGTTCTGCCAGTTTCGATTGCGCAAAGGCAACAAGCAAGACTGAGAAGCTGATTTGCGCCACGCCTATCCTGTCTCAGGCTGATGATGCCCTACTTATCGCTTATACTCACGCAAAAATAGCTACAGGTAATAGTGACGGTTTTAAAGCATTAGTCAGGCAAAACTGGAAGCTACGTGAGAAAAATTGTGATACGGTCAAATGCCTTCAAGATTGGTACAGACAATCATCTGAAATATACCATCGAATTGCAGCTACCAGAGAAGAAGGTGAAAAAGCCAACAGCACTTATTTTTACAATACGTCAGCAAAATTTAAAGGCACTTTAAATAGTGAATCTGAGGGCTTTCCGTCATTAAGATTGGATCGTCTTATTTCTGTTTCACCTAGTGATGGTGTTTACGATGAAACAGAACCTTTTGAGCATGGTGTTGCCGTGATGCAATTGGCTATGACTAAAAAAGAACAATGGAATATCTTTGAAAAACTAATAGGAAAGAAAGTGTCAGTAACATGTAATTTATACCATGCAGTTACGATACATCATAAAACTCCAGTAATGTGTCTTGTTGAGAAGATAGAGTCTATTTGAACAATGTATTAATTTTTTAAGTGAATCAAGCCGCCTAGTACTACAGTCGTAACGATTCCGTCATCAGGCGCTTTGCCTGGTAGCGGTAGTGACATTGTTGCGCATAGTATTGATGTCGTCGTCGCCAATCTGACCAAGATAAAAT
>NZ_CAWQJR010000098.1:0-2539 GCF_963894935.1 Xenorhabdus sp. PB61.4 | reverse complement strand
GAATTATACAATAATAATTAATTTAAAAAATAATTTAGTTTGGGTAAGTTTATTATTAATTGGATTGATTAAGATTTTATTTATATATCTTATATGGGAGGTGGTAATTCATAATTGCCATCTATTAATAATATTATCTTTTTTGCAAAGACTAAAAGTCAATATGTAGGAATATCACAATTTTATTTGGAGTAACATACATGCCAGAATTAACAAATATCACTTTAGCACCATCTAAATTACTCACTATAAGCCACTCATTCAATGCGTATCCTAATGGCAATATTTACATAGGAAAAAGAGATACCGATCCGGCTATATCAGAGAATCAGGTTCAGGTTTATCTTGAACGTGAGGATGGAACGCATATCCCTGTGCCACAACCACTGATTATCAGTCCGGCCGGATACCTTGTTTATAACGGACAGATGGCTAAATTCGTCACTGCGCAAGACCATTCAATGGCGGTATATGACTCTTACGGGGCGCCGCAATTCTATTATCCTCATGTACAGAAGTACGATCCTGATCAGTTCAATGAAAAATTGAAAGATAACGGTGGAGATAAGTTAGTCGGATCATCGTTCAGCGGTTCAGTTTACAGTGATTACAGTTTAGGAATTTTTAAACGAGCAGGTGATTTTAGGAAAGGTTCGGTAGTAAAATCCAAATTTGACGTGCTTTTATTGGATGGTAAATATTATGCCTACCGTCTGGATATGGAACACGTTGTTACTGAACAGGAAAATGTTCAGGCTAACTGGGTGTGTGTTGGTCTGCTCAACGGGTATCCAGTGAATGATATTCGTAATTTTGGGGCAAAAGCAGATTTAGTCGAGAAAGGAATTAATGCTACAGATTGTAGTGGTGCATGGGAGTTATGTTATCTGTTTTGCAAGCATTACGGCTACGCAATGGTATTGCCAGATGCTCCTATCTATGTAACTAAGTCGTGTAAAGTTGGTAATTTAAATATCACATCACAATCAGGAAAAGCAGGGTTTGCCGATCCCTATTATGGACGAAGAGAAGATAAAACAAATTTCATTGATGGAAGTAAATCAGCCAATTGGACGTATTTTTATAACTATGACCAAGGACTAAATAAAACATGGTTTGATATGTCTTCAATTGCTACAGGGTGTTTAGTGTGTTCAGATAAAGACATTTCGATTCTTGTAAAGAAATACGATGAAGAATTTAAGCTCAGCGGTATCGGCGTTCTTGGAAATCATCGGGCAAAGAATCAAATAGGTATTGATTCAGGTGTTCCTGAAGGATATGAAGGAGTTAGATCTGATCTTAGTAACATTTCTGTAGTTGGATGCGGAAGTCATGGCATATTATTTAGGGCTGGTTTTGAAATATCGTCGCCTAGCGGTTTAAATCTTTACGCAAATAATGGGTATGGTTTATACATTGACGCTCATGATAAAATAGATTCACCAGTAGAATACTTAACATTCAATAGAATAAAAGCTGACAACAATAGGTTGGGAGGGCTGGGATTCAAACATGTTAGGGTAATGGTGGTGTTTGATGATGTGATAGGAAACAATTCAGGTCAGTACGATTGCCCATCCGTGATAGATCCGCTATTGGGGTACTGGAGAAAGATAACGCCATCTATTTATGATGACAGAGCAGCGCTAGTTAAAATAGAAAACGGAGCATTGAACCATGTAGGTGACTACGGATCTATACATAATCTCACTTTTAGAAATATAAAAGGAGAGCAGGTTGTTAACTTAATATCCGTTAATAATAAAATAGGCGATCGGGGAGTTATAACAAAGTTGACTTTGGATAATATACACGCCGTAGAGTCAAGTAAACTTAATAGTGATTTAAAGGGATGTGTATCTTTAATAGATTGCTTGTATCTTGATGATGTACAAGCCCATAATATCTATACAACAAACAATATAGTTAAGTTAGAGATTGATAATGTAAGATATATTAAAAATGAGACAGGCTCTACAAATATAAATATTGAAACAGTAAAACAGAAAGCTCTCTTTAAAAAGCCAGGGACAGTAATCGTCAGTGGTTCGACAACAAATCAGCAATTAGTTAATTTCACAGTTCAAGGTATCAATAACACACCTGAAAACAGTGTAAGACCTACAAATAATTACAGAATCACAGCAATTAGCTCTGATAAAGTAGCTTATGTTGATATTTTTCTATGTAAAATTAACGGGTCATATAAGTCTAGAGTGGTTAGTGATAATGCGGGAGATGTAATCACATTTACAGCAACGGATAGTAACGGTAACATATCTGCAACCATAGAACCACAGTGCTCTTATTATCTAACCTGGTTATAAGTTCTTAGTTAGTATTGGGTAAAAGCGAGCTTAAAAACCGGTAAGCGATTTTGGTATTGCTATGGAGTGAAAGGCATAGAGCCGCGGATAACCGTGGCCCTAGTACTACAGTCGTGACTCATCTTGTGTCATGATGGTTATCTTCTCTATTCTACTCCCAAGAGAGGTCCTATGACTTCACCTGTCAACCCCTGGGAACAGGAGCTACT
>NZ_CAWQJR010000097.1:0-2728 GCF_963894935.1 Xenorhabdus sp. PB61.4 | reverse complement strand
GACTCGAATTTATTTATCAATATGTTAGAAGTATTAAAGCGAACCTATCGTGATGCAGAAACGCTGAGCGTGATTTTAGATAACTACGGTATCCATAAAAGTAAGAAGGTCTGAGAATGGCTGTTGAATAATCCCACCGTGACACTGCTATTTCTTCCGGTCTACTCGCCTTGGTTAAACAAAATAGAACGGTTATGGCAATCACTTCATGAAACAGTGACACGCAATCATTGTTGCCAATTTATGTGGCAACTTATTCGTAATGTGAAAATTTTTTTGAAAAGGGCCTCATTAACGAATTGGAAAGAAATGAGAAATATAAGAGTCTCACCATTATGACAAGCTATTTATATGGGAAAACGTCTTTTTCAAATGTTTCCATCATTTCTTTAGCATAAGAAGCTGACCACCTGTCTACGCGTTTTTCGTACCATTCACGAGTTATATTTTCAAAGGTGTTTTCTATTTGGTTTGCTGCGGATATCTTTTCAATTTTTCTTACTTCACTGGGGTTAATTCCGTTAGCCACCAGCTTTCTTGCCTCATCGCGTTTGGTTCTGGCTTCGGTGAGTGTTACTACCGGATAAACACCTAATGAGATCATTTTAGTTTTACCCGCGAATTGATAACGATAGCGCCAGCCTTTGGAACCATTGGTATCAACCAACAAAGATAGCCCATTGCCGTCTGCCAGTGTATAGGTTTTTTCTTTTGGTTTGGCTCGTTTGATTGCCAAATCTGTCAGCTTCATAAATCACAAATCTTGTATAGAAAAATTGTAGAGGGAAACTCTATACAAAAAGCTATACAACAAATTGTAGATATTTAGAAAGACACTACTAGACTTCGATAGATGAGGAATTTAGCAATTTTGTTGATTTTACTGGTGTTAATTGACTTGAATAGACTGTGAAAGATGTTCATTTGGCGCCCTCTGCAGGAATCGAACCTACAACTAGCCCTTAGGAGGGGCTCGTTATATCCATTTAACTAAGAGGGCATTTTACTGCTTGTTTCAGGCCGTTTCTGAAACTCCCGTATCTTAGCTCTTTCTGCCTGTTTTAATCAAGTTTTTTGCATTTGTTTGTTTCACCCTATCTTCTTTAGTTTTTTGTTATAGTCAACTTATTACTTACTATTGTGTACAGATTGAGTACATAATCGCACTTCATTTTGTGAACAATTTATAACCATAACCTTGAGTGTTATTACCGGCTGATTTTAATGACCCTATAAAAAAATCAAGATTGTCAGTTTTTCTGTTCGAACATCACTCAATTGAAAATTGAAAATTGAAAATTGAAAATTGAAAATTGAAAATTAAAGTGATCAATAAAAACTGACCACTTGTTATAAAAATATATCTTGTTACTCTGAATTACTTAATTATCACACCATCTGAAACAAAAACGTTTAGTTTCTCCAGTTGCCTTCAATACATCGCCTAATTTTTTCGCGTCAGGAATAGACTGAGCAATATAGTCGTATGTAATGTTGTAATCATGTACAACTGAAATTCCAACTATAATTTTTGAATATTTTCCAAGGTGGTAAGTTACACCATCAACTGTTACATAAAGAAATTTATCATAGAGTAAATCCAACATATTTTTAAAGCTTTGCTGTTTTTTATAAGAATGCGCATTAAATAAAAGAAAACCACCAGGCAATCCTGCAAATAACCTTTCTGACCAATAGAAAAACCCTATTTTATCTGCATCAATAGGTGTGTTATTTTCGATAACAGATAATTTACCAAAAGACGGCCTATTCTGGCTTGATTGTGCTTCACTATTGTATCCCCAATGCATGTTTTCTAATTCTATTGCTGGATCGGAGAAATTAAACTTCTCAGCACCGAGCGTAATATCAAGTTCCAATTTATATTCTGTCTCTGATGTGTCAATTTTTGATTTATTATCATTGACCATAATCCCCTCACTTATTATTTATCGCAGATAAATAAGGCCGTGCATTGCACGGCCCGGAAAATTCATTCAGTGCCTCTACCTGAAATATTTATCTTTTATCCAGTATAAGAGCTGGCTCTGCAGCAACATAACCCTGCAAAATACCTTCTTTATAAATTCCTACAATGCACTCATAATACATTGTACGCATAGTGCCATTTGCAGGCATCATATTAATTTTGCTCATCCAGTAGTAATTTCTTATTGCCTGCATATTCACATCTAATGGATTTCTTACATCGACAACCGGAATATATTCTATGCCCTGTACAACCTTGTGAGGTTCTATCATTGTCATCATGTCATCCGGCATGACGTTCATCATTGAATCCAGTTTTATCAGTGCAACTGAATAGTCTAAATTCATATTTAATGTCATTACTTTTACGCGCAGCATATCGCCAGCATCACATTTAATGACTAAATTACCTGAACTATTAACTGACGCAAGTCTGTCATCCTCAGGGATATAAGTGATATATTTTTTAAAAATACCATCAGACCAAAGTGAAACAGGATTGTTAATATCTTTGCTAAGTTTGCCAAAATCATTCATAATATCTTCGACTCTGATACCAACTAATATATCAATCATTTTAGACATTATTGTACCCTCATTTATTTATGGTATTAGCATGTTTTATTACACAAAAAACATAACACTCTGACTGAATTTTTTCACAAGCCACTGACGGAATGAATAATAGCAAAATAATATAAAGTCAAAACCTCAAAAAAACTTATGTACGAGATGTTTT
>NZ_CAWQJR010000096.1:0-2777 GCF_963894935.1 Xenorhabdus sp. PB61.4 | reverse complement strand
TTCTGGGGCGCAATGACCAGCAGGTGAAAATCCGCGGTTTCCGCATTGAGCCGGGGGAAATTGAAGCCCGGTTGGCAGAGCACCCGGCGGTTCGCGAGTCTGCGGTGTTGGCTTGGGGGGAGGGCGCAGACAAACGGCTGGTAGCCTATGTGGTGGCGGACGCAGAAGCAGGGCTGGTGAATAACCTGCGTGAGTACCTGAGTGCGGCTCTGCCGGAGTATATGGTGCCGGCGGCGTTTGTGCGTCTGGATACCTTCCCGTTAACCCCGAATGGCAAACTGGATCGGCGTGCACTGCCGGCACCGGACAATGAAGCGTTGGCTCGTCAACGTTATGAGGCCCCACAGGGTAGAAATGAAACGGTGTTGGCAGCGATTTGGAGGGAATTGTTGGGCCTTGAGCAAGTCAGCAGACATGACAATTTTTTCACACTGGGCGGTCATTCTCTACTGGCAGTGCGGATGATTGAACGCTTGCGTCAGTCGGGACTGGCGCTGGTGGTGCGCGACTTATTTCAGACACCAGTGTTATCCCATCTGGCACAAAGACTGGGGCATAGCCCGGCCGTAACAGTCCCTGCCAATGTCATTACTCCCGAGACGACAGCTCTCACTCCGGCCATGTTGCCGCTGATAGACCTGACACAGGCTGACATTGACCATATTGTCGGGCAAGTGCCGGGCGGCATAAGCAATCTTCAGGACATTTATGTTTTATCGCCCTTACAGGACGGGATCTTATTCCACCATTTGCTAACAAATGAGGGTGATCCATACCTGTTGATCGTTCAGATGGTATTTGCGAATCGGGTTTTGCTGGATCGCTACTTAGCCGCTGTGCAGCAGGTGGTCAATCGCCACGATATCCTGCGGACGGCTTTTATTTGGCAAGGGGTGTCAATGCCAGCGCAGGTGGTCTGGCGTCAGGCCACGTTATCCGTCACCGAACTGACATTAGATCCGGTAGAAGGGCCAGTCAGTGAACAGTTAAGCCGGCGTTTTGATCCCCGTCATTACCGTCTTAACTTAAGTGAAGCCCCGTTACTACAATTTGTGATTGTTCAGGACGCGGATGGCCGTTGGGCAGTTGTGCAATTACTGCATCACCTGATTGGTGACCATACCACATTGGAAGTCCTGCAATGTGAAATCCAGGCGTTTCTGACAGGACAGGCAGATACATTACCGGCTCCGGTACCGTTCCGCAATCTGGTAGCGCAGGCTCGGTTGGGCATCAGTCAGGCAGCACACACCCGTTTCTTTACGGATATGTTGGTGGATGTGGCGGAGCCGACCCTGCCGTTCGGCTTGGCGGAGGTGCATCGTGACGGCTCGCAGGTGACGGTATCCCACCGGATGTTATCTGGCGAGTTGAATCACCGTCTACGCCATCAGGCGCAACAGTTGGGCGTCAGTCTGGCGGCATTGTGTCATTTGGCCTGGGCGCAAGTGTTGTCGCGGACCAGCGGACAGGAAAAGGTGGTGTTCGGCACCGTGTTGTTTGGACGTATGACGGCAGGAGAAGGGATGGATAGCGGGCTGGGGCTGTTTATTAATACTCTGCCACTGCGGCTGGATATCGATAATACACCGGTGAGGGAAAGTGTACAGCAGGCTCATACCCGGCTGGCCGGATTGTTGGCGCATGAGCATGCATCTCTGGCACTGGCTCAGCGATGCAGTGGCATTGACAACGCAACGCCACTTTTCAGTGCCCTGCTGAACTACCGACATAATGATATGTCAACCCTGTCCGATGAGTGGATAAGTGGAATTGAAATTGTCGGCGGGCAGGAGCGGACTAACTATCCTTTCGTATTGTCAGTAGAGGATTTTGGTGATGCGTTGGGGCTGACGGCGCAGATGGTTCAACCGCTTGCGCCGGAACGGGTCTGTGATTATATGCAGCAGGCCCTGGAAAGTCTGGCGGATGCGCTGGAACACGCCCCAGACAGGCCAGTTTGGACGTTGGACATCCTGCCAGCAGCGGAACGAACTCTGTTACTTACCACCTGGAATGCCACGGATACGCCGTATCCTAACGCGATGTGTCTCCATCAGTTATTTGAACAACAAGTAGAAAAAAACCCGGACACGACAGCCTTGGTATATGAAGACCACTCTCTCAGCTATGCGGAACTTAATGCCCATGCCAATCGGTTGGCCCGTCAGCTCATTGAACAGGGGGTTCAACCCGGTGGGTATGTGGCGCTGTTGCTGGAACGTTCGATGGCGTTGGTGGTCGCCCAACTGGCAGTTCTGAAAGCCGGCGCGATTTATGTGCCGATTGACCCGGGTATACCGGATGAGCGGAAGCACTGGGTAATCAATGATTGCACGGCTCAGTTGCTGCTGACTGATGAGCACATGGAAATTCCGGTCAATCTAACGGTGCCGTTATTGCGAATAGGGGGAGAAATCGGCGCAGGCCGAGAAGAAGGGGAAAATCTCAACTTACCCGGTTTTAGTTCGGATGCCGTTTATGTGATGTACACCTCCGGCTCCACCGGCACGCCAAAAGGGGTATTGGTGCCACATCGTGCAGTGACCCGGCTGGTCATCAATAATGGTTATGCGACAATCAGCCCGGATGACCGGGTGGCCTTTACGGCGAATCCGGCGTTTGATGCCAGCACGTTTGAGGTTTGGGCACCACTGCTGAACGGGGGGACATTGGTGGTGATTGACCGTACCACCTTATTGACCCCGCCGGCGTTAGTGCGGGCTTTACAGGTCCATCAGGTCACTATTCTGTGGCTGACCATTGGTCTGTTTAAC
>NZ_CAWQJR010000095.1:0-2853 GCF_963894935.1 Xenorhabdus sp. PB61.4 | reverse complement strand
CCAGCTCCCGACAGCGGACTTCGGTGGGCCGACCACCATCTCTTCCTGAGCTTATGCTACATACTGCTGCATTCCCTATGCTGCTAGTTTGTATGCCTGCGGCACACTTTCTATCAAAAATCGCCGTCTTAACATCAACCTATCCCAGAGAGATAAGTCTTTGGCTTTCATGTTACTCCGGACATTGGTGATTAATGTGACGCCTTCCGCTTCTAACTCATCGCATAAAGCCTGGGATAAATATCCCTTATCACCATACAAACAGCCTGTGGGTGTTATGGTCAACAAAAATTGGTCACTGGCTTAGCGTTTTGCCAAAATAATTGTTCTGACTCATTGGGCGTTAACCCATTGTTATACCAGTGAGGACGAAGCTGGCTGTAATAACCGGTTATGTATTGGATAATAGAATGGTAAGCTTCTCTAAAATTTGCATATCCCGCCAAAGGAACCCATTCACTTTTTAAGCTCCGGAAAAAACGTTCCATCGGGCTGTTATCCCAGCAATTTCCCCGCCGGCTCAGGCTTTGTTTAATACCATAACGCTGCAATAATCGTCTGAACGCTTTGCTGGTATAGTGACTACCTTGGATGCCCTTCTAAGTGACAAGTCATTATTTGTATGCTATTGATCTGACGATTGCGGTTACGCAATAGAGTAAAGACCTCCCTTGATATATAGCGTTTTAAGCAACGTATTGCCTCAAGTTTTGAATGACCTTCCCCGATCCACTTGGCAACATATTCCTGCGTTTGGGTATCTGTACGTAACCGACCAATCGCTATGATGTGAAGCGCACTATTTGCTTGCACGATCGCCACCACGATTGAGTCAGTGACGCTGATTTTTTCCTGAGGATACCGGTACCGGACTCACTCCGCATAACGCAGCAAAACCGGATTCTGAGTGTAGACGCTCTGGATTGTCTCCCGCCGTGATGAGCAGTTGGGAGGCATATTCATACCCCACTGCTTTGCATTTGAGCAGTTCCGGTGCAAGGTCATCAACGATAGCCGCTATCATGACGTCCAGCTCACCAATCTCATCCTGTAATTCCAGGTAGCGTCGGGCCTGTGATTTCAACGCAATACAGTAAGCCCCCTCAATATGACGATAGCGGGTCATATCCGATTTTGATGCGGCCAGTGTGCGGATAAGCTGCATCCGGGTGAGTTTTCTGAGTTGATCCCGTAATTCTTCGGGGGCAGAGACGATTGTTATTTGGAGCATTTGTAGCGCTATGCGTCGTGCTGCCACGGCCGTTTTTCGGCATACCTTCAGGGTTCGAAGAGACTCAATCATGCCACTTCGTGTTTTAGGCGTGACTGTCCGGATGAGTGAAAATGCCGCATGAGCGGCACATTCAGCATCAATCGTATCGCTTTTTCCCCGTTTCCGGTGTTCCATTCTGTCGGGGCTGTGACCTCCAGGACTTCAATCCCCGCAGCCTGGAGATATCGCAATAAACCCGCGCCGTAATATCCTGTACATTCAATTCCCACCCTGATTAATGGCCCAAATGATTTCATCCAAGATAACATCTGGCGGTATCCTTGCCGGGTTGCTGGAAAAAATTCGTTCCCTACAACACAGTTATTGTGATCAACGACTGCCGCAACGTGTAGGTCTTTATGTGTATCAACACCACCGATGACGCCTGCTGATAAGTTTTGCTGCATTTTAGCCATGGGATGAATTCTCAGTCAGCAGATACAAATAGTTTCCCCGGACAGGACAGTAAAGAGACAAGCCGTCAGGCCCTTCTTGAGTCACGCATATCAGCGAGGAGAAGCCTCTCATGGAATTTTTCCTGTTACCGACAGATCCAGGGGAGGACACTAGAGGGTCGATCACTGTGTGGGTCAGGAAACAGAAAAAACGCCATACATCAGAAGAATAGATTGAAAAGCCTTCTATCTATAGAATCTGACAAGGGTATTCTTACTATCACTGTGAAACAGGAGCCCTTGCGGCCTTCCTCTGGATTCAAAGGCCTTTGCTAACGCTGTCTTCGTCAGTTCAGAGTCCGGCGAGAAAGACATCGCCCAACCGAGGGGTTTACGGGCAAAAAGGTCGATGACGACCGCCAGATAAGCCCAACGTTTACCGGTCCAGATATACGTCACATCCCCACACCACACCCTGATTGGGTGCGGTGACCGCAAACTGACGGTCAAGATGGTTAGGAATATCAACATGCTCTTGTTCCTTACGGGAATAGCGATGTGTCGGCTGCTGGCGACTGACCAGCCCCAGTTCAGCCATTAATTTTCCCGCCAGCCATCGGCCCAATGGCCTACCTTTGGTGGTGACCCTCGTCGCAATTGTCCGTGCCCCGGCTGAGCCGTGGCTCTCGTTAAAGGTTTCACGCACCAGACTCTTTAATTTGACTCGCTCAGGAGCAGGCGGCTTCCCCCGTTTTTGCCAGGCTTGATAACTACTGCGATAAACGCCAAACAGTTGGCAAAGGAAAGCCACGGGATAATGCACTCTGAATTGCTCGATTAGCGAGAATTGTTCAGGTAATCCGACATCAAGAGTGCTGAAGCCTTTTTTAAAACTTTATTTTCCATTTCAAGGCGTTGGAGTTTCTTTTTCAGGTCGCGGATTTCAATGTGCTCCGGCGTGATGGGCAAAGCATTCGGAGATTTTCCCTGCCGTTCTTACTTTAACTGATGAACCCATCGCCCCATGGCGGACTGACTGACATTCATGGCTCTGGCGGCGTCGGCAATACTGTAGGTAACCTCTAAAAACTCTCAATATAAAAAATAAGATCAATTTTGCACTCACCAATAAATGTCCTTATTGTGTATGACTTTTTTCTTGCTTTTTCAGGGAAAAAATAAACT
>NZ_CAWQJR010000094.1:0-2925 GCF_963894935.1 Xenorhabdus sp. PB61.4 | reverse complement strand
TATCCAAGATTGGCGTCTTGCGATGAGTCGTTTTATGATTGAATTTGGTGACCGTTTAGACGGTCACGTTTAAACGAAAATGGCGATTACACAAAATACTAAACAAGGTCTTTTATCTTGGTCAGATTGGCGACGACGACATCAATACTATGCGCAACAATGTCACTACCGCTACCAGGCAAAGCGCCTGATGACGGAATCGTTACGACTGTAGTACTAGCAGGATATACACTTCACCTTTCAGGTTGCCTCTTCATTAGCTGCGCTCATTCCCCCAACCACATAGTTATCTATGTTCCGGGGGATTGCTGGCAACCGCAATGACGAGTCATTTAAGAAAAAAACTCAACATACATTTGTATTAAATGCAAAATTAAAAAATGAACAATAGCAATAGTGAAAATCCCCTTTCTACGAAAGGGGCATTGATATATCCCAACAAGAGACGTTATTGAGGATAGTGAAGCAGTAAATACCGTTAAACAGAAAGTCATGTATCGTACTTTTTACACGTAAGCATCAGCCAACGTCTGGGCGATCAATGTTTCAAAATGTAATTCCTGCCCGGCTGGTATTAACTGACGGTGAATATTACGGCGTTTTTCATCATCGAATAAACGCTGGGCAACCCATCCCGTCAAATACATTGCTGATAAACAGCCTCCTGCGGTAGCGATATTACCTTGAATAACAATCGGCGTATTTTCCGGTTCAATGCCCATTTCTCTAAAACGACCCATGGCATCAGGATGCGTAGTGACTTTTAATCCATCCAGTAACCCCAGTTTATGCAAGATAAATGCGCCCGAACAAACCGAACCTATTAGTTGTTTTTGTGGGTTGAGTTGTAATGCATCCATAAAATCTGAATTGGCCAATGCCGCAGGAACTCCTTTATAACCACTACTGAAAATGACAACATCTGCGTCGTTCGCTAATGCCACTGGCCCATCCGTTTTTACTGCTTGCCCTAGAGTTGATACATGCTCTGGTTTGGTTCCCAGTACTTTAACCTGCCAGTTCTGTTTTTCCCGACCAAAAATGTCACGCATAAGGAAGTAGTCAATATCGGTAAATTCATCAAAGATCACTATAGCAATGGTATACATATACACCTCAGCAACAGAAAGACATTGTATGATGGCGCTGAAAGGCCAAATCCCAGAAAGAAGCTCAAAGCTTAAATGAAAACATTTTTACAGTACACATGATGATTGCTAATTAATTGGTCACTTTTATTGGCTAATTAAGGCCGAAAAATAATTTATTGCTGGAATGGGTATTCTATACTTTCACTTATCTCAACCTTGATTGCTGATTTATCTGTAAATGAAGGCCAACCATATGACTTTTGTATAAATTTATAGGAATAATACTCTTTACCACTATCAATAAACTTCAGATTCAAAATACTCCATCCTCCATCATGACAATGCAAGTTTCTTGCATAATCCTCTTCAGAAAAACATGCCCTGATCATTTCCATTGATGAAAAAAGAATACTTTTAAATGCCGCCTCATATGAACCATCATTATTAAGCATCATAAAATCAGCAAATTCTTCTTCACGACCACCACCAGAATATCCTACTCCCCAATTCGAAACTAAGGCAACAGCCTGCTTAGTTTTACTCAGTGGATATAATGCTGGATATATATAAACACCGTTATCATTCAATTCCTCATCAGGATCAGCTCCCTCATAACTATGTTTGTAGCCACCAAAATCCCATAAACCATCCTGAATGTAAGCGCCACTTACCTTTCGAATCTTGATAAGTTCAAGTGATGGGTTTGTGAAATAAAATATATCCTCTCCCCCTCTCACTTTCCAAATTTTGGCTTCACGTTCACACTTCTTTTTTAGTGCGTTACATACACCCTGATATTGTTCACTCCCTTCTTTCAACGCAACTAATACGGTTGGTTTGATTACGTTTAAGGTTTCGCTCGCCATTAAAGGGAAAGAGACAACCATAAAAAATAAAGCACCTATTCTTTTCATTATATTCGTCCTAACCTATACACTTCGTCTTTCAAGTTGCCTCTTTGTTGGCTGCGCTCACTCACCCCAGTCACATAGTTATCTATGCTCCTGGGGATTCTCTCTCTTGCCGCCGCGATGCATCTTGAAATCCATTGTGTATAAATATATCCCGTAAATCTGTTACCAATATAGTCTTATTGGTATCTCAACTTCAGAATGTTTATGCTATTTTTACATATCCAATTAAGGAGCTCACATGAAAATATATACCTTTCCTAAAAGCCGTTCATTAAGAGTTTTATGGGTATTAGAAGAACTTGGTGTATCGTCCTACGATACGATCAGAGTTGATTTACTTAATGATAACCCCAGTATTACATCTCCTCACTCTCGAGGAAAAGTCCCTTTTATGATTGATGGCGATATACCAATAGAAGAAACATTAGCTATATGTCTTTATTTATGCGAGAAATACCCCAAAAAAAGTTTTTATTCGACTGATTTAAAAGAAAGAGCAATCATCAATTCCTGGCTTAGTTTTGCGCTTACAGACTTAGAATCTCCAATCTGGAATTTACTAAAGCAAATAATTTTTATCCCCGAAGAAAAACGCTCTTTAGAATTAGTTAATTATTTTAAAAAAGAATCCGAGAAAGTAATCAACCAGCTGAAATTTGATGAGGGTTTTGAGTGGATTGCAGGTAATAGTTTTACCTTAGCGGATATTTTTATGTCACATACGCTTCTTTGGGCTAAATTAGGTGGTATCAGTATAAGCCCAGCTATCAACGATTACATCAATAGAGCAACTAACCGGGTAGCATATTTAAATAGCTTGTCATAATGATGAGACTCTTATTTTTCTCATTTCTTTCCAATTCGTTAACGAGGCCCTTTTCAAAAAAATTTTCACATTACGAATAAGCTGCCACATAAAT
>NZ_CAWQJR010000093.1:0-2945 GCF_963894935.1 Xenorhabdus sp. PB61.4 | reverse complement strand
ACTCATGAAAATATTAACCACATAAACAAAAAAATAGAAATTAAATCAGTTTGAAGTATTTTTTATTTTAAGAAGAAAAGTTCAAATAGCAATGCAACATATTGATTAGGTTAAACTAATTCCATTCAGTCAAAATGAAAAAACCATTAAGATCATAATCTTTAAGTTAAATTATTCCTTGCTTTTAGCTTTTACTTATTATTTTATAATAGGCTACTGGCAGGAAATTAATATTACTCACAAAGTATTAGTCACCATTATCAGAACTACTCCCGAAATGATAGCTCATTTCTATGACAAACTGATGTCGCCAGAAACATATAGTTTTAAATCAGATTTTATTATAAATATTTTTGAGTGATTATTTATCAACCAGCAATTCACTATATGAGAAACAGGCTTATTGCTATGAAAAAAAACAATTCCGTAAAACCTATTGTTTTGTGGATATCATTATTATGTGGACTTTTACCTACTACCGCATCAATGGCTGATAACAGATATCAGGAACAGGGCCAGCTAAATTCACCGGATAGTTGGTTATCCTATGAGTTTAAACGCCAGTGGGGATTAACTGCTATTGGCGCACATTATGCCTATGCCCGTGGTTATACGGGTAAAGGGGTTAATGTGGGCGTTCTGGATGAAACTGTGACTCATCATGCTGAATTTGCAAATAAACTTAAAGTATTAAGTCCCGAAGATCCAGTGAACTATGATGTAGACAAATCTGGCAATATCACTTTCGGCGATCATGGGAATCATGTCTCAGGTATTATTGCGGCAAACCGAGACGGCAAACATATGCATGGTGTCGCATTTGATGCTGGCTTAATTACTGCAAAATTTTTGGATAGTAAATTTTCAGAGAACAAATATAACCGTACAGAAGCGATGATCCAGAGTAAGGCACGGATTATCAATAATAGCTGGACAGTTCCTCCAGAGCATGAAAAGGATAAATGGGGTAACCCCATACTCTGGCCGAATGGAACAGTAAAATATGATGAAGTTAGAATAAATGATGTCATTAATCATGTTGATAAATATAAGCTTAAAGAAGAACTGGATCGTTTAAGTCATTCACCAATCCCAGAAGCATTCGATAATAACTCCGCTACAGCAGGTTTATTACGTGCTGCGCGTCATGGAAAATTAGTTGTTTTTGCGGCAGGAAATACCAACAACTATAACGTCACTTGGTTAGATGCGGGTATGCCGTACTTCTTCCCTGACGTATTAAAAAATTATCTTAATGTTACCAACCTAACTCAGGAAAAGGAACTGGCTCTGTCATCAACCATTTGTGGATATACTGCCAGTTATTGTCTATCTGCACCAGGCACATACATTTACAGTAGCACAGGTAAGTTCGTTGATAAAATAAACAAAAATGCTCTAAATAAAGGCGAACTTAAAGTTGCAACTGATCCTTCCTATGGTTTCAAGAATGGCACATCAATGGCCGCACCACATGTCGCTGGTGCAGCAGCCGTTCTGATGCAACGCTTCCCTTATATGACAGCAGCCCAAATTTCTGATGTTCTCAAAACCACAGCGACAGATTTGGGTGAAAAAGGGATCGACGCACGCTATGGCTGGGGATTATTGAACCTGAAAGATGCCATTAATGGCCCGAAAATGTTTATCACGAAGGACGATATTCCTGCTGAATTTTATATTCGCGATTCCTATACCGATACACAGTTTATCGCAAACATCGTCGGTATTGGCGGCGTAGTAGAAAAAGGCACGACGGTAGAGCGCACATGTGACAGCATCGAATGTGACTATGACTACTGGAGTAATGATATTTCCGGTCACGGCGGGTTAACCAAAACCGGCAAAGGTATGTTGGAACTGACCGGTAAAAATAGCACCTATCAAGGCCCGACAATCGTTGAGCAAGGTCAGTTAAAAGTCAGTGGCGGCATTACTTCTGAAGTGATTATACATAAGGATGCGACATTAAGCGGAAATGGTACGATTGGTTCACTCATCGCTAAAACGGGTGCCAATGTTATTCCGGGTAATTTTGATTCAGTCGCAACATTGAAAGTTAGTCGCGATGTTGAATTCGAAAAAGGTTCAAATTATTGGGTTCAGGTTTCTCCCGATATCGGAGGATTAAGCGATCGTATTTACAGTGAGGGTTCAGCGACTTTACAAGGTGGCGCTGTACAAGTTTCATTCACAAATAACGATAATCTGTTTTTAAAATCAAAAATTCGCAGCTTGCTGGGTCAACGGTACAATATCCTACAAGCCAACAAGGGTATCAAAGGTCAGTTTACTGCGGTTTCACCTCATTATCTATTCATTGGCACTGAGCTGAGCTACCTTCCTGATCGTGTCATGCTGAATATCAACCGTAACGCCACCCCATTCGCCAGTGTGGCGAAAACCGCCAATGAGCGTACCATCGCCAATGCGGCGGATAAATTACATCAGGGGCATCCGGTTTATGAAAGTATCCTGATGTCGGATACGGCGGCACAGGCAAGCAAAGCCTTCCAGCAATTGTCTTCCGGCCAGATCCACGCCGATATCGCATCTGCACAAATCAACGGCAGCCGTTATCTGCGCGATACCCTGAATACCCGTTTACGTCAGGCAAATGGTGGATTGGCAAATCAGGAGATCAAGGCTGATCAAAACGGGGTCTGGGCACAGATCAGCAGTAACTGGCAACGTGCTAATAATAGCAGTGAAGCCAACGGTTATCGCATGTCTAACTACGGCGTATTTCTGGGGGCAGACCGGGAAGTAGCCAATGACCTGCGTCTCGGTATGGCTACCGGTTTCACCCGCTCTTCCCTGCGTGGTGGTGATAATATAGCTAAATCAAAATAATTAGACATATTTTACATGCGTCATAAACAGTTCATCAATTGAACACCTTTCTCGTCTTCTTATCGCTTTGACTTCAGCCCATTTCGGTTCGA
>NZ_CAWQJR010000092.1:0-3054 GCF_963894935.1 Xenorhabdus sp. PB61.4 | reverse complement strand
TCACACGGTGAACCTGTAAGGCCTGAATTAACGCTGCCGGGGTCAATAAGGTGGTACGGTCAATCACCACCAATGTCCCGCCGTTCAGCAGCGGGGCCCAAACCTCAAACGTGCTGGCATCAAACGCCGGATTCGCCATAAAGGCGACTCGGTCATCCGATTCAATTTGAGCATAATTATTATTGATGGCCAGCCGAGTCACTGCACGATGCGGCACCAGTACGCCTTTTGGCGTGCCGGTGGAGCCGGAGGTGTACATGATATACGCTGACTCAGCGCTGGAGCGTGGCAAATCAGGATTACGACTATCTTGCCCACTGTTTGTCTTTTTCTCATCCGAGAGACGCAACAATGGCACAGTCAAGTTAGCCGGGATATCCTCCCGTATATCGGTAAGCAGCAACCGGGCAACACAATCCCTTATCAACCAGTTTTTTCGCTCTTCCGGTACACTGGGATCAATCGGCACATAAACTGCGCCAGCTTTGAGTACCGCCAGTTGGGCGACCACCAACGCCACCGAACGCGCCAGTAACAGCACCACATGCTCACCAGGACAAACACCTTGCTGCATTAGCTGATGAGCCAATCCGTTAGCACGGGCATTGAGTTCGGCATAACTAAGAGTTTGGTCTTCATATACCAAGGCAATCGCTTCTGGGGTCTTCGCTGCCTGCTGTTCAAACAACTGATGGATGCAAGAGGTTTCAGGATAAGGTGTTTCTGTCGTATTCCAGGTTTCCAAAAGTAATATCCGTTCCGTCTCAGAAAGCAAATTAAGCTGCCCGATGGGGATTTTTTCATTTTCTCTTTCTGATGACAGTAGCTGCTGTAAATGTTCACTCATCCGCCGGATCACTGCCGCATCCAGACGATTTTCATCATAAATCCAACGGAAATTGCCCTGCGTATTTATCTGAAATGTCAGTAATTCGCCCGACCTTTCTTGATCACATAACCGATTATCCTGCACGACAGAGACAGCTATCGGCCATGGATAGCGCGTTCTTAATTCTGGGATAGCGGACAGGGCAGGAAAACGCGAAAAAAGGTCACGACTGTATGTGCCGTGCTGTGCCAGCAGGGCTAGTTCATTATCAACAGAGTCAGCAATTTCATGCCACGGTTTATCAAATTCGACTTCAATGGTCATGGGCACCACCGAAGCCATATTTGATAACTCATCGTTTGCTTCCACACACCAACCAATCTGGAGTTCCTCCTGCTGGGTCAACCGAGCCAGATAGATAACGAATGCCTGTAATAACGTTCTCCATAATACTTTTTGACTATTTTGGGGAAAGGCGGATTGCCAGGGACTTATTACCCAGCAGGATTCTGCTGTCTTATGGGGGATATCGAAAGGCAAATGGGCGGGTTGCCAATCGGTAAAACGCTTACACCAAAAGGGTTCATCAGGGGCGAGCTTTTCAAGTGTGTTCTTGATATTCTGCGCCTGTTTTGGTGAAAGTAAAGGTAGCTGTTCACCTGGTTGCAATTCTGATATGTCTGCCAGCGAGTTGGCAGACAGCAACTGGCCTTCCAGCGTGGAAAATCCCCCGATCCGGACATCCTTACTGCCCGTCGCCACCTGCCAGCCCTCTTCCTCCACACGGATCAACATCCCCGGTTTTGCTCCAGAACAGATGTCCAGCCGCTGAAGCCAGGATATTTGTACTGTATCCTGTTTTAGCAACAGTTTTGGGCAACCCAATAGATTAGTCTCATTCTCGCCAAAATCTAATGCACGCACTAACGCCGACAATACCTCATCCGGCTGTTCCCAACATAAGTATCCCCCCGCCTCCGGACGATGCGACAGTGCATAAAAACGCCGTTGCGAAAGGTCTTGTGGATAAGTGATCAATGTGCCGTGGCTCAGCGCTTTTAAGAGTTCATTAAGCCCTTGCCGAGCCGCCTGATGACATTTTAAATTCAATAAGTAAGCCGTATCCTGCTCTTCAATTGAGACTGGCCATTGCATCGCAATGCTTCCGGTATTCACAGCGCCTTCAATACAGTGCCAGGAAATGGCATACGATGTTTCCCTCGCTAACAGCGCCCAGGACGTTGCATAACTGCCGGCATAACGCGGCAAAGGACTGTCATGATAATGAAAAGCACCACCCCGGATTTGTTTAATTAATGAGGCGGGCAAAATGAGGGGATTGACGATGGAGAAAAGCCAGTCAACAGGCTGTAACTGGATGTGTTCTTGTAATTCCTCCACCGAATTAACCCAATCAATCTCCTGCTGTTTAGCCCATGTTTGCAAAACACTATCAGTAGATAACACTGCTTGTATAATATGTCCGGCTGATTGAATTTGTTCAGCACAGGACACCGCAAGGGATGTCCCTCCTACTACAACGCACTTTCGTGATGGAATTGATGTCTCATCTGTACGATGTGGGGTATTTTCATCTAACTTCTGAGAAAGTACTTCGCCTTTAAACATATTTCCCTTTGTAGCAATGTTACCTTTCATTTATTACCTCAATAAACTTGTTAGTTATTTGAAAACTGTTAGTCTTATAATTCAGGTCGGGATTTCACTTTGTAGAAAGAAAACTCATTACATTAATATTGATAATTTCGCACATTCAATACAATGTTATTGATAGGTTTAACTATCTGTTTTATACCCTTCTTCTTTTAAGTTGCAGTTTTGTTGGTTGCGCTCAGTCACATAGTTATCTGTGCTCCCGGTGATTCATTCCCTTGCCGTCTCGCCACATCTTGAAATCTATTGGGTATATACATTTCTCACACGCAAAGAGGATAGTTTTTACGTGAAAAGCCATTTTAAAAATATGAGATTTCACCCTGTCTTATAGTTACCACAAATATTTACTCTTACTATTTGCTTAATAATATGAGAGTGTAATTAATACATAAGGTATTAATGAAAATATTTATACAAGATCTCCTGTCAGTTTATAAATCACATAATTTCTCATTAATAGACAGCAACATCACAATAGTTCTTATGAAGATGGAATAAATAACCACAGCAATAAATCAAAATAAGACATTCTACACTCACATATATTT
>NZ_CAWQJR010000091.1:0-3373 GCF_963894935.1 Xenorhabdus sp. PB61.4 | reverse complement strand
TGCTGGCAACGGCCAGCGGGAGGAGGTGACCCGGACTGAGTTTGATGCGGCCGGCAACCCCACCCTGCAGATTGCCCCGGACGGCACCCGCACGGTGTGGGTCTATTACCCAGCCAAAGGGGAGGTGACACGGCTGAATGACGATTGCTACGGCTGTCCGGCTGACCCCCATGGGTTTGTCCGCTATGTTAAATCGAAAACGGTGACCCCGGGCGTGGCTTCCCCCGTCGGGGCCTATGACGATGCGCCGGCGCATGTGGTGATTTACCGTTATGATTCCCTGCCCACGCTGCCGGGAACTGCGACCAAAACGGCGGTGGTGCGGACGCACCAGTGTCTGTTCCGGGTGGACCGGCACACCGGACAGCGCCAGTTGTTGCACACGCATCAGACCGGCTATGTCAGCCGGCTGAATTCCCGCCACTACGGGCGGGTAGAGCGCCTTGAGCAGACGGTGTATGACGGAGCCGGTCAGGGATATACCCAGCGACAGGTCTTTCACTATCAGTTGGATAAACAGCGCCTGAAACAAACGACACACTGGACGAGTGAGCATGACGGCCTGACGGCGTCCAGCGTGCAAATCCGCTCCTGCTTCAGCCATAAAGCGGGGTTTGAGCAGGACCATCAGGGCTGTACGGCGCTGTATGAGTATGATGCGTTTGGCCGCCTGTCTAAGCAGCTGAATAATGCCGGGACGGCATACGCCCGTGACATTGAATATGCCTACGCCATTGAACAGGCAGGCGTGGTGGCGACCACCCAGAGTGATGTGCTGGGCAATCAGAGCCGGACCTGGTTTGACGGACAGGGGCGGCGATGTAAGCAGGCTATGTTGCTGAAAGGGCAGGAGAATGCGGGATGGCAAAAGGTGGCGAGGACGCAGCGGGACAGCTGGGGCCGGGTGGTGAACCAGACCCGGTATGACCAGTTACCGACCGGGAACAACCCGGCAGAAACCGAGTGTATCGCGGTCAGCCAGCAGACAGACTATGACGACTGGGGGCAGCCCTGCGTGATAACGGACGCGACGGGGACGCGCCATGTACAGCATTACGACCCGGTGACCCGGATAGCGCAGCAAACCACTCAGGCCGGGGACCTGCCATTTGGCACCACGCAAACCCACTATAACGTTCGTCACCAGCCGCTGACGGTCACCCTGTTCGACAGTCAGCATCAACCGATATCCCGGCAAAGCCACTGGTATGATGGGCTGGGCCGATTACGGGCCACTCTGGATACACTGGGGAAGAAAACCGAATACACCTACGATGCCTTTAACCGGGTCGCGACCGTCCGCTACAGTGACGGCACGGTGGTACGGAAAACCTATGCGCCGTTCAGTCCCGGTAATTTAGTGGTCAGAATGGAAGTGGACGGGAAAGTGCTCGGTGAGCGGGAGTTTGACAGTCTGGGGCGGGTAAAGTGGAGCACGGTCGGTGGCCGGACGGAGAAGAGCACCTATCAGGGCGTCAGTCCGCTGCCGGACACCGTGACAGACGCCTTGGGGCAGACGGCGACGATGCAATATGAGCCGCGGCTGGGCAATGTCCCCATCCGCGTGACCGCCCCGGGCCTCACGCAGCAGTTTACCTATGATGGTCAGAGTGGGGCGCTGACCCGGTCGGAGGCGGTCGGACAGGCCACGTTGCAACGCACTTATACCCCGGCGGGGCAGCTTAAGGAAGAAACGGTGAAGTTTGACGATGCGGGGGCCGGGCCGGCGCGCCGTGCCGTGTATCACTATTCCCCGACCGGTCAGCTGACGGCCTGTCAGGATATGACGGGGGTCGGGCACCGGCTGCAGTTTGATGGTCTGGGCCGGCCGGTTAAGGCGGTGGATGAGGCGGTGACCGTGACCCTCCGGTATGATGCGGTCGGGCGGACAGACCGCTGGACGGTGCAGGACAATGCCCGTCAGCAGCAGTTGGTGACGACCCTGACCTTTGATGATTTCAGCCGGGAAGTGGAGCGGCGGATTGAAAGCGGGACGGACATCCTGACCCTGAACCAGACTTATACCCTGACCGGACAACTGGCGAGCCGGACCACCGCGGTCCGGCCGGCGAACGACTCCCAGCCCGCGGTGCGGTTGCGGGAAGAGTCTTATACCTACGATGCCCACCGCCGCTGGCTGACGGATTACCGCTGTTCGGGCACGGAATGCCCGCGGGATGCCTATGGGCAGACTCTGAGCCGCCAGCAGTTTACCTACGACCGGCTGGGCAACCTGCTGACCTGTCTCACCACTCTGGCGGACGGCAGTCAGGACACGGCCCGCTTCAGTTACGCGAATCCGGCCGACCCCTGCCAGCTGACGAAAATCACCCATAACCACCCGGCCTACCCGGCCACGATTGTCCTCACTTACGATAAAGCCGGGCAGCTGATTGAGGATGAGTCGCATCGAAGGCTGGCCTATGACGGGCTGGGCCGGCTGGCCTCAGTCACGCAGGGAGGGAGCACGCAGACTTACGGTTATGATGCCAGCGGGCGGCTGGCGTTGCAGCGGCGGGGTAAGGCGGGCACCCGGGAGCTGTATTATCAGGGGGCAAGCCGGGTGGCGGAAATTCAGCGGGAAAGCGGTGCGGTCACGCGGCTGGTGCAAGCGGGCAGTGCGCCAGCGGCGAGTATTACGGCTGACGGCGTGCATTTACTGGGCACGGACGGGCCGGGTAGTGTGCTGCTGAGCCGTCACAATGAGCGGGGATCGCGTTTTCGCTATACCCCGTACGGGCAGCAGGCGGCGGCGGACAGTGATCCGGATTTGCCGGGCTATAACGGGGAGCGGCAGGACCCGGCCGGGGGCGGGTATCATCTGGGTAACGGTTACCGGACTTATAACCCGGTACTGATGCGGTTTACGGCGCCGGACAGCCTCAGCCCGTTCGGGGCCGGAGGGCTGAACCCGTATGCGTACTGCCTGGGCGATCCGATCAATCGGACCGATCCGAGTGGGCACATGAGTGTGGGCAGTATTCTGGGAATAGCATTAGGTCTGTTTGGAATGGCTGCGGAGTTGGCGGCGGCCATCCCAACGGGGGGAGCCTCCCTGACGCTGAGCGGGGCGATTTTGGCCGGAGTTGGTTTTTTAGGGGCGGCAACCGGGCTTGCCAGTAGCGCAACCGAAGAAAGTCATCCACAGGCCTCGAGCATTCTAGTACTACAGTCGTAACGATTCCGTCATCAGGCGCTTTGCCTGGTAGCGGTAGTGACATTGTTGCGCATAGTATTGATGTCGTCGTCGCCAATCTGACCAAGATAAAATTTGTTCTACGGTCTTCTCTGCCTTTTCCATCAGTTTTGACAGCAACTTACGCAGTTCCGCTACACTCAGGGCTACCCGTCCCGCCGGCGTTTTTTTTCTCCT
>NZ_CAWQJR010000090.1:0-53122 GCF_963894935.1 Xenorhabdus sp. PB61.4 | reverse complement strand
ATAGCCAGAAAACTGCTTTCTCATACGTTGGGCATTTTTGCTAATTTTAAACAAGGTAAAAGACAACGCGACTGGCTTCAACAAGCTAACGTTATAAAGTGTTAAAGTCGAACATCGCGTTATTTTGTCTATTTTAATCGGTTAAATAATGTGTTTGTTATTACGCCAAAATAATAGAGATATTAATAATTACTATCTAATACAAAGAATTAATGAGTAATTATCATAATATACTTGTTTAATTTAAGAATTAGTGGTTGAACAAAATATGAGCCTCTGTGCAGGCAATTATCGCGCTGATAAAGAGTCATATAAATGTGATTAATACTCTGATATTTAGAAAATATTTAGCTAATGGATTTGTCTTGGTGGATGTTCAGATTGTTATAATTGTGCAGCTAATAGCTGATAATGCCACTGTGATCAAGCATTATTCTTTTTCTATCTATTAATCTTGATAAAAATGCGGACATATCAGCAAAATTGACTTTTTCATAACGATTTATCAGCAAAAAATTCTGTTCTTGTGATTTGCAATATGTCATTTTGAAAAATAGTTGTCATAGTTAATAAGTTCGACAATAAAATATTTCGAATCTATCTATACACAATGGATTTCAAGATGCGTCACGGCGGCAAGGGAGAGACAAATTTGTCGGGAACGAATTTGCCCAGCCAAAGGCTGGCCTCCGGTGAGAGGTAGGAGCCTCTCAGTAATCCCCGGGAGCATAGATAACTATGTGACTGGGGTGAGCGAGTGCAGCCAACAAAGAGGCGACTTGAAAGACGAAGTGTATATGACGCATTGACAGATTTGAATTCAGGGGAGAGGTTAATGCTAAAACTGGAAATTTGCTGTTATAGCGTAAATTGTGCACTTATTGCACAAGAGGCAGGAGCTGATCGAATCGAATTGTGTGCAGGGCCATTGGAAGGGGGGCTGACCCCCAGTATGGGAATATTAAAACAAGCATTGCAATGCTTATCTATTCCTGTACACCCGATTGTTCGGCCCAGAGGCGGGGATTTTTGCTACAGTAAATTCGATTTTGAAGCGATGAAAAATGATGTTTCCTTTATCCGCGATATGGGGTTTCCCGGTGTTTCTTTCGGTATTTTGAACGAAGAAGGGAAAGTTGATATGTTGCGCATGAGGCAACTGATGTCTTTGGCTGGAGATATGGCTGTTACGTTCCATCGCGCTTTTGATATGTGTTGTGATCCGCTGTATACGCTGGAGCAGCTGACCGAACTGGGTGTAAAGCGGATATTAACTTCTGGTCAGCAAAGTAGTGCAGAGTTAGGCTTACATTTATTAAAAGAATTGGCGCAGGCCAGTCGTGGCCCGAGTATTATGCCGGGAGCGGGTGTCCGGGCCAGTAATATTAGTAAGTTTTTAGAAATTGGAGTGAAGGAAGTGCACAGCTCAGCAGGTAAGATAGTATCTTCTAAAATGGTCTACCGTAAGGCTGGTGTAAGAATGAATTCCGAAGACCGTGAAATAGAGGAATACACGAATTATAGTGTCGATCCTGAGTTAGTAGAATCCATGAAAGGAGTGATGATCCTGATTGATCACTAAATCCCGGCTAAAATCACCTCTGAACATTGAAGGTGTGAACTGCCATAACGAGCAATTCACACATCAATATTTAAATTTTCAGGTTTTAAGGTTTGCGTGCAATAAGAACGGCGCGCAATGGTGCCGGATAGCCTTCGATTGTTTTGCGCTGATCTGACGAGTCAAGGAAATCAGCCAAAGATTCAGTTTTCATCCACTCTGTCTGACGTTGCTCATCTGTCGTTGTCACGGCCTGATCAACGATCCTGACATCGACAAAACCACATTTTTCCAGCCAAGTTTTCAACATTTCAGCTGAAGGAATAAAGTAAACATTGCGCATTTGCGCGTAACGTTCACCTGGTATTAGGCATTGATATTCATCTCCTTCAATGACTAAACTTTCCAGAATCAGCTCGCCGCCTGAAACTAACTGATTTTTCAACTGCCACAAATGGTCAAGAGGTGAACGACGATGATAAAGCACTCCCATGGAAAAGACAGTATCAAACGCTTTTAATTCAGGTAACTGTTCAATACCCAGTGGGAGCAGGTGAGCTCGCTGGTCATTACCCAAGAGTTTTCTGACGGCTTCAAACTGGCAAAGGAAAAGTTGAGTAGGATCGATACCGACAACTAACTCCGCACCTTCACCCACCATACGCCACATGTGATAACCACTGCCACAACCGACATCAAGTATGGTTTTTCCTTCGAGAGGGGAGATATGTGGTAAAACACGATCCCATTTCCAGTCAGAGCGCCATTCAGTATCAATTTCAACACCGTATAACGAAAAAGGTCCTTTGCGCCAGGGCATCAGGATTTTCAGGATATTGCGGATACGTGCCTTTTCACCATCAGGTAATTCGGGAATGTGTGTGGCGATGACACCATGCTTCAGATCAAGGTGAGAAGGTTGAATTTCAGGCAAGTTATCCAGATTCTTTAACCATGAGCTGAATTGGCCGTGTAATGAGGCTTTCTGCCAATGGTTTAATTGTGCCGGTAAGCATTCCAACCAATGATTCAGGTGGTTTTTGGCAATTAATTGATAAAAATTCCCGAAATCGATCATTATTCGGCTCCTTTAACAGCTAATAATGAACCGAAATTGAAACACTGGAACCAGACTTCGCTATGCTGAAAACCGGCTTGTGTCAGGCGTGATTTATGGGTCTCAACAGAGTCTGTCCGCATGACATTTTCCAGCATGCTGCGTTTTTGACTTATTTCCAGCTCACTGTAACCATTAGCCCGTTTGAAGTCATGATGCATGCTGAACAGTAACTCGCCAATGTTCTGATCTTCAAAATTGAACTTCTCAGACAAAACCAGAACGCCCCCGGGTTTTAGTCCGGCATAAATTTTATTTAATATTTTCTGGCGGTCATCCGGTTGAAGAAACTGCAATGTGAAATTCAGTACCACCATTGAAGCATTTTGAATGTCGGTATCAAGAATATCCTGTTCGATGATTTCAACGGGAGTTTTTGCCTTGAAAGCATCAATATGACGGCGGCAGCGTTCGACCATAGCCGGTGAGTTATCAACAGCAATAATACGGCAGCCGTCAACATCAATATTGCGGCGAATAGATAAAGTGGCTGCACCGAGGGAACAACCAAGATCATAAATCTGGCTGTCCGGCGTGACAAAGCGGCTTGCCAACATGCCTATCATGGAGATGATATTTGAGTAACCAGGAATGGAGCGTTTCACCATATCTGGAAAGACTTCGGCAACACGTTCATCAAAACTCCAGTCACCTAAGTTAGCGATTGGAGCAGAAAACAGACTGTCCCGTTGATTGTGCGGATCTTGATTTGACATAACAACATTGATTTTGGAAACAATTAAGAATTGGCTATTCTAGCAGAATGCAGGAAAAGGCAGGAAGTGCTAATCTAACAGAACTGTTTTGAGCAGTAAGATCAGGTAGTAAAGATGCCAATTGAAATGAATAATTGGCCTCTTTAATAATCAGTCAATCCGGGGGCAGGTTACGAATAAGGAGAAAATATTGGCTCCCAGGGCAAATAATATATGTTGGCAACAACCATTATGATCATTGACATAAAGGTCGCCCCCATACCCATTCGCCGCCATCGGAGTTCACGCTGCTTTAGGCCATAGAAATGCAATAACCTGCCAGCAAGTAGTAATATTCCGCAAATATGCAGCATCCAGACTGTTGCTCCATTCATTTCCATGACTAATAACAGAAGTAAGGAAATAGGAATATATTCAACAGCATTACCATGAACGCGAATCGCTGTTTGTAATTCGTAAAAACCGCCATCACCATATGCAACCTGATACTGTGTTCTTAATTTAATCACATCAAGAGACAGTTTAATTAACAATAGTGCGCCCAATACAATATAAAGTGAGCTAACCATTTCTAACTCCATTGCCTAACCCAAAAACGGCTTACTGATGATAAACCTCAAAAGTAAAACTGTCGCTATAAATCATCATATTTAATGATAAATTGGATTTGGTTTATCTGATTGTGAAAATTGTCTTGTCATGAAGCGTGTTATAGCCTTATCTCCAGATAGAATTTCCAGTATAATGGCTTCCTTTTTTGACAATTCTTCCTAAAAGAACAATGCCAAAATTTCCGCAGCAGAATGCATAACGAGCTGAGTAAAAGGATATTGTATGCGTACTAATTATTGTGGGCAGTTGAGCCGGGCCCATGAAGGCCAAAAAGTGACTTTATCAGGTTGGGTAAACCGCCGTCGTGATTTGGGTGGTCTTATTTTTATTGATATGCGAGATCGTGAAGGTATCGTTCAGGTATTTTTTGATCCGGATAGAAAAGACGCATTTGCTCAGGCTTCTGAACTGCGTAATGAGTTTTGTATTCAAATTACCGGTATTGTGCGCGCCCGTCCTGACAGCCAGATCAATAAAGATATGGCGACAGGGGAAATTGAAGTTTTTGCTGAAAGTCTTGAAATCTTCAACCGTTCAGAGCCATTACCACTGGATAGCAACCAAAACAACAGTGAAGAACAGCGTCTGAAATATCGCTATCTTGATCTGCGTCGTACGGAAATGTCTCAGCGTTTCAAAACCCGGGCAAAAATCACGAGTTTTGTCCGTCACTTTATGGATGATGCCGGTTTTCTGGATGTGGAAACTCCGATGCTGACTAAAGCAACACCGGAAGGTGCGCGGGATTATCTGGTACCAAGCCGTGTACATAAAGGCAAGTTTTATGCACTGCCTCAGTCTCCACAGTTGTTCAAGCAATTGCTGATGATGTCCGGTTTTGACCGTTATTATCAAATCGTCAAATGTTTCCGTGATGAAGACCTGCGTGCTGATCGTCAGCCAGAATTCACTCAGATTGATGTTGAAACTTCATTTATGACCGCTGAGCAGGTTCGCGAAATCATGGAAAAAATGATCCGTGAACTGTGGCTGGAAATTCGTGGTGTCGATTTGGGGACTTTCCCTATCATGACGTTCGCTGAAGCTATGCGCCGCTTTGGTTCGGACAAACCAGATCTGCGTAACCCGCTGGAATTGGTTGATGTTGCTGATTTGGTTAAAGACGTTGAATTTGCTGTTTTTGCTGAACCCGCAAATAACCCTAAAGGACGTGTAGCAACCATTCGTGTACCGGGTGGCGCTGAGCTGAGCCGCAAACAGATTGATGAATACGGCAAGTTTGTCGGGATTTATGGTGCGAAAGGATTGGCATGGATGAAGGTTAATAACCGTGCCGCTGGTCTGGAAGGTGTTCAAAGCCCGATTGCCAAGTTCCTGTCCGCAGAAGTGGTTGAGGGCTTGTTATCCCGTACTCATGCACAAGACGGTGATATTCTGTTCTTCGGTGCTGACCAGAAAAATATCGTTACCGATGCCATGGGCGCACTGCGTCTGAAAGTGGGTCGTGACCTGAACCTGACTGACCTGACCAGCTGGAAACCGCTTTGGGTTGTTGATTTCCCAATGTTTGAAGGCGATGGAGAAGGTGGTCTGGCTGCAATGCACCATCCATTTACTTCCCCATGCGATATGTCTGCCAAAGAGCTGGAAAGTAACCCTGAATCTGCTATTGCTAATGCATATGATATGGTGATCAATGGCTACGAAGTGGGTGGTGGTTCAGTACGTATCCATCGTAATGAAATGCAGCAGGCGGTATTCCGTATTCTGGGTATCACCGAAGAAGAGCAACAGGAAAAATTCGGTTTCCTTCTGAATGCCCTGAAATATGGCACGCCTCCTCATGCAGGGCTGGCTTTTGGTCTGGATCGCCTCGTTATGTTGCTGACGGATACTGATAATATTCGTGATGTGATTGCATTCCCGAAAACAACCGCAGCAGCATGTCTGATGACTGAAGCACCGGGTTACGCAAGTTCGGCAGCACTGGAAGAGTTAGCTATTTCGGTTACTAAAAAAGAGAGCGAATAATGGATTACAAGCGCCCTGAATCTGTACTGGTTGTTATTTATGCTGCCGACAGCAAAAGGGTGCTGATGTTACAACGGCGCGATGATCCTGATTTCTGGCAATCCGTTACGGGGAGCCTCGAAGAGAACGAAAAGCCGTATGAAGCAGCGTTGCGTGAAGTACAGGAAGAGATCGGGATTGATATTGTCAGTGCCAATCTTGAACTGATGGATTGTCAGCGCAGCCTCTATTATGAGATCTTCTCACATTTACGTTATCGATATGCTCCCGGGGTAACACGGAACAAAGAACACTGGTTTTTGTTGCCGTTGCCCGGGGAGTGCGAGATCCTGTTGACAGAGCATCTGGCTTATCAGTGGCTGGCAGTGGAAAAAGCGGCCAGCCTGACTAAGTCATGGAGCAATCAGCAGGCAATTGAAGAGTTTGTTATTTAGTCTGCTAAACCTGACAGATTTCAGTCTACCGGAGATAAAACAGGTAAACTGAATGATGAAGGGCACAGACGTTTTATCGGAGATATTTTCATGGCAGGTCATAGTAAGTGGGCCAATACGAAGCACCGTAAAGCGGCGCAGGATGCAAAACGCGGTAAAATTTTCACTAAAATTATCCGTGAGTTAGTCACTGCGGCACGTTTGGGTGGCGGTGATCCTGATTCTAACCCACGTCTTCGCGCGGCGATTGACAAGGCACTGTCCAATAACATGACTCGTGATACCTTAAACCGTGCTATTGCCCGTGGTGTGGGTAATGACGAGTCAGATAACATGGAAACCATCATTTATGAAGGTTATGGCCCGGGTGGTACAGCTGTAATGGTTGAGTGCCTGAGTGATAACCGTAACCGTACAGTTTCCGATGTTCGTCACGCATTCACCAAAACAGGCGGTAATTTGGGTACGGATGGTTCTGTTGCTTATCTGTTCACCAAAAAGGGTGTTATTTCCTATGCGCCGGGTCTGGATGAAGATGCTGTGATGGAAGCGGCTTTGGAAGCAGGCGCTGATGATGTTGAAACTTATGATGATGGTGCGATTGATGTCTATACTACACCAGAGAGTTTTGGTGAAGTTAAAGATGCGCTGGATGCAGCGGGTTTCAAGGCTGATTCTGCCGAAGTTTCCATGATCCCATCGACGAAAGCAGAACTGGATGCAGAAACTGCACCTAAATTACTGCGTCTGATTGATATGCTTGAAGATTCTGACGATGTTCAGGAAGTTTATCACAATGGTGAAATTTCTGATGAAGTTGCAGCCTTGCTGTAATTAACATTAGGGTTCACAGCGTAGAGAAAGTGCACCTCATGTCAGGGCACTTTCTCTAACGTTTTTATTTCATGCATTCTTATTCCGGATTTCTTTATTCCATAGTTTTTATTCCATAGTTTTTATTCCATACAACAGGTGAATAAACAGCATGGCGGTTATTCTTGGTATAGACCCTGGTTCCAGAGTGACAGGGTATGGTGTTATCCGCCAGCAGGGACGACAGCTTATTTATCTTGGCAGCGGTTGTATCCGGACAAAAGTTGATGATCTTCCCGGTCGTTTACAGCGAATATATGCAGGTGTTGCTGAAATAATCACTCAATTCCAACCTGATGCTTTCGCAATAGAGCAAGTTTTTATGGCGAAAAATGCAGATTCAGCCTTAAAACTTGGGCAGGCGCGTGGTGTCGCTATTGTTGCGGCAGTTAATGAATCCATTCCTGTATTTGAGTATGCAGCACGTCAGGTGAAACAAACGGTTGTGGGCACCGGCGCAGCAGATAAAAGTCAGGTTCAGCATATGGTTCGTTCAATGCTGAAATTATCAGCCAATCCGCAGGCCGATGCGGCAGATGCTTTAGCGATTGCGATTACCCATTGTCATATGAGCCAGAATTTACTCCGTATGGGCAATGCGAGGTTAAATTTAGCGCGAGGGCGTCTGAAATAACCTTTCAATTGTTTTGGCTGGATATGCATCCAGCTTTTTTTATGCTATAAGCTTTATCGAATCATTTATTTTTATTTTCAGGGGGTAAGTAGTGATAGGGCGTTTGAGAGGAACTGTATTGGAAAAACAGCCACCACTGGTTTTGTTAGAAACGAATGGTGTAGGTTATGAAGTTCATATGCCAATGACCTGCTTCTATGAACTACCTGAAATTGGTCAGGAAGCCATATTATTCACTCAGTTCATTGTGCGGGAAGATGCTCAACTACTATATGGGTTTAATGATAAGCAAGAGCGTGCCCTTTTCCGTGAACTGATTAAAGTTAATGGCGTCGGGCCAAAACTGGCACTGGCGATCCTTTCTGGTATGTCTGCTCAGCAATTTGTTACTGCTATTGAGCAGGAGGCTATTTCTTCTCTGGTTAAGTTACCGGGAGTTGGTAAAAAAACAGCGGAAAGATTAGTCGTAGAAATGAAAGATCGTTTTAAAGGGCTTAATGGCGATCTGTTCAATCAAAATAGCGATATTAATTTGCCAGCAGCAACACAACCGGCTAATTCCGATGCTGATATTGAAGCAGAAGCTGCGGCAGCTCTGGTTTCACTGGGATATAAACCACAAGAAGCAAGCCGGATGGTCAGCAAAGTGGCTAAACCGGGCGCAGATTGTGAAACCCTTATCCGAGAAGCGCTTCGTGCGGCTCTGTAATTGCAGGAGTTAAGTGATGATTGAAGCTGATCGTCTGGTTTCAGCAGAAGTTCTGCAAGATGATGAGGCGGTTGATCGCGCTATCAGGCCAAAATTCTTATCTGAGTATGTTGGTCAGCCCCATGTCTGTGAGCAAATGGAGATTTTTATTCAGGCTGCACGGCAGAGGGGGGATGCGTTAGATCACCTGCTGATTTTTGGCCCTCCAGGATTGGGTAAAACTACGCTGGCGAATATTGTTGCTAACGAAATGGGTGTGAATCTGCGTACAACTTCAGGGCCAGTATTGGAAAAAGCGGGTGATCTCGCTGCGATGCTGACGAATCTTGAACCCCATGACGTTCTGTTTATTGACGAAATCCATCGTTTATCTCCAGTTGTAGAAGAAATTCTTTATCCGGCGATGGAAGACTATCAGTTGGATATCATGATTGGAGAAGGGCCGGCTGCCCGTTCAATCAAGATTGATTTGCCTCCGTTTACATTAGTCGGCGCTACAACCCGCGCAGGCTCTTTAACTTCTCCTTTGCGTGATCGATTCGGTATCGTCCAGCGCCTTGAGTTTTATAACGTCGATGATCTGCAAAGTATCGTTTCCCGTAGTGCCCGTTATATGGGATTGGATATTTCAGATGATGGGGCAAGGCAAATTGCCATGCGTTCCCGTGGAACTCCGCGTATTACAAACCGTTTGTTGCGGCGGGTACGTGACTTTGCTCAGGTAAAAGGCGATGGTTCAGTTGACAATGATATCGCCGCTAAAGCCCTTGATATGCTGAATGTGGATTCAGCGGGTTTTGATTATCTTGACCGCAAATTACTGGTTGCCATTATTGATAAATTTATGGGCGGCCCGGTTGGTTTGGATAATATCGCCGCAGCTATTGGTGAAGAGCGGGAAACCATAGAAGATGTTCTGGAACCTTTTCTTATTCAGCAGGGTTTTATCCAGCGTACACCCCGGGGCCGAATAGCAACCAACCATGCTTATCGGCATTTTGGCTTGAGCAAAGAAAACGAGTAAAAATTACGTTAATGATTATTCCTCCTGAAGCAGATAATGCATTGTTAATCCTCCAGAGGAGATTAGCAGGGTCGCTGGTGGCTGTTTACCTTCATGGATCGGCTGTTGCAGGAGGTCTTCGCCCAAACAGTGACGTAGATTTACTGGTAGTCATTAATAAACCGCTGACGTCTGAAATCCGGGAATGTCTTGCTACTGATTTAATGCTGATATCGGGCCGATATCCTTCTGATCCTGATGGACGTCGTCCGGTTGAACTGATTGTTTTCCTGTGCACTGATCTGAGAGCATCGCATTATCCAGCCCGAAGTGAGTTCATGTATGGCGAATGGCTACGTCATCAATATGAAGAAGGAAAAATGCTTAAACCTGTTTGTGATCCGGAACTGACTTTAGTGTTGGCTCAGTCACGACAGGAAGCGATCCCTCTGATTGGCCCGCCTGCAAGCGATCTACTTCCAGTTATTCCAAAGTCAGAGATTCGTCGGGCTATTAAAGATGTTCTGCCGGGGTTAATTGAGACCTTAGAGGGAGACGAACGTAATGTTTTGTTAACGCTGGCGCGTATGTGGAGAACGTTAGTTACCGGAGAGTTTGTTCCTAAGGATATTGCTGCTGACTGGGCGGTGGCACGCCTTCCCGCTATTCAATCCACAGTCTTGGCTGATGCGAGGAAGGCTTATTTGAGTGGAAATGAGGAAGATTGGCAGAGTCGCCAGCAGGAACTTCATATTACGATAAGTTCGCTGCGTGACTGTGTGATGAAGAGTTAATAACATCTGATCATGCTACTAGCATCAATATTAAGACTATTTGTTAAATCTTTTATATAGCGACATTATTACTGCTTTATAATTCAATGTCGCTGTCTCTGGTTAATCAATAAATTGATATCATGAGCAATTTTGGCTTAGATAAAAAGTCCCATAATTATTAAAGCCATAATAAAAGGGCCATAATTATTAAAGCCTAATAAAAGGGCCATAATTATTAAAATTATGACCCAACTATTTATTTGATTAAAAAATTAACTTTTTGCCTTACAAGTTAAACTTAAAGCAAATAATACCGCAGCACAAAGCACAACAGAAGGCCCTGCTGGTGTGTTATAAAACGCGGATAAAGTCAATCCGCCGGTAACGGAAAACATACCTATACCAATCGCACAAATTGCCATTTGTTCAGGTGTGCGAGCAAAACGACGAGCAGTAGCTGCCGGGATAATAAGTAAAGAAGTGATTATCAGCGCTCCGACGAATTTCATTGCCAGCCCGATAGTCAGTGCAGTGACCAGCATCAACAATACACGTAACCGCTGAATATTAACTCCATCAACGAAAGCCAGATCCTGGCTGACGGTCATCGACAGTAAAGCACGCCATTGCCATGCCAGTAATCCAGCCACAATAACAACACCTGCCGTAATCAGCCATAGGTCTTCATACGTTACAGAAAGTAGGTCACCGAACAAATAAGCCATCAGATCAACTCGGATGCCGCTCATAAAGCTGACAACGACTAAACCCAGTGATAATGCGCTATGGGCCATAATACCCAGTAATGTATCAACGGCTAATTGTGGGCGTTTTTCCAGCCAGACCAGAATAACAGCCAGTATCAGTGTCACTGCAATCACCGCATAAAACGGATTCACATCTAACAGAAAGCCGAATGCCACCCCAAGCAGCGAAGCATGGGCCAGTGTATCGCCAAAATAGGACATTCTGCGCCAGACAACAAAAGAGCCAAGAGGCCCTGCGGCAATCGCCAATAAAACTCCGGCCAGCCAGCCCGGAAATAGTAGTTCGATCATTAGCGAGGCTCTCCACCCTTTTTCAAAATAATTTTCCCTCTTAAATCGTGATGATGATTATGATGATGGCGATAAACTGCCAGTTGTTCGGCACCGCGGTGACCAAACATGGCAATAAATTCCGGATGCATGGATACCACTTCTGGGGTACCTGAACAGCAAATGTGTTGATTAAGGCATAAAACCTCGTCTGTTTTCGCCATCACCAAGTGCAGGTCATGCGATACCATAAGGACAGCGCAATTTAGTTCTGTTCTGATTTGATTAATTAAATCATAAAGTGCTAATTGACCATTCACATCCACACCTTGTGTCGGTTCATCGAGAACCAGCAGTTGAGGATGATTGAGTAATGCTCTGGCGAGCAAAACTCGTTGAGTTTCTCCTCCTGATAGTTTTTGCATGGGTTGCTGCAATAAATGAGCAGCTTTGACTCGCTCTAAAACAGGGGTAATATCGGCTGATTTAACCCCTGGTTTAAGCATCATGAAACGTTTAACAGTCAAAGGAAGAGTAGGGTCAAGATTTAATTTTTGTGGAACGTATCCTATCCTTAGTGTTTGGTTGTGCTCAATGACACCGGAAGTAGGACGAATTAATCCTAGAACAATGCGTACTAACGTTGATTTACCGGCTCCATTTGGACCGATTAACGTCAGGATCTTACCTTGTGTAAGGCTGAAAGAAATATTGTTTAATACCGTGCGGCTACCAAACTTAACCGTAATGTTTTTCAGGGTGATCATAATTGGCATGTTACATAACAGGCATGTTAAAAGTGTCTTGCAGAATCATTGGAATGTTATAATATAACATTTTTCGATTCTATGCATGGGATATTCATAATATGTTACACAAACCACAAAGATACGCGCATACATTTTTTCGTCAGACAGCTCTGATTTCTGTGCTGGCAGCGGGTATTAATTATTCTGCACAGGCGGATGTTGTTACATCTATTCGTCCTCTGGGCTTTATTGCCGCAGCTATTGCTGATGGTGTAACAGAGACGCAGGTACTTTTGCCTGATGGCGCCTCTCCACATGATTACGCTTTAAGGCCTTCGGATATCCGCAAACTTGATCAGGCGGATTTGGTTGTCTGGATTGGCCCGGATATGGAAACATTTTTAGCGAAGCCAATAGAGAAAATTGCACAAAATAAACAACTGGAATTGGCTGATTTACCTACCATCAAACCTTTATTACTGAAAAATAGCGAAGATAAACATGATTCAGTTGAATCGAATCAGCATAAACATGAAACAGATCACGAACATCATCATCATGGCCAATATAATATGCATATTTGGTTATCATCAAACATTGCACAGAAGGCGGCTCAGGCGATATATACCCGTCTTGTCGAGCGATATCCTCAACATAAGCAACAATTAGAAGTAAACCTACGTAAATTCAATGGACAGCTTGTACAAACTGACAAGAATATTACAGATATGCTAAAACCCGCGTTAGGAAAGGGGTATTTCGTTTTTCATGACGCTTATGGCTACTTTGAAAAACATTATAAGTTGACACCATTGGGTGTTTTTACTGTGAACCCTGAAATACAACCCGGTGCGCAGAGATTACATAACATACGAACACAATTGGTTGAGCAAAAAGCGAAGTGTATTTTTGCTGAGCCTCAATTCAGGCCAGCCGTCATTCATGCCGTTGCAAAAGGTACTGATGTACGTATTGGAACACTTGACCCATTGGGAAGCGGCATTGTATTGAATAAAGACAGTTATATGAAATTTATAACTCAGTTGTCAGAACAATACTCGAGCTGCCTGAATTAATATAATAAGGAATTATAAATAGTGCAGCAGATGGTTAAAACTATCGTTCTGGTATATAACAACCTGCCTAGACCACACAAAATCATGCTTGGTTCTTTGACATTGGTCACTTTAGCTGTGGCTGTGTGGCGTCCGGTTGTTTATCACGAACAAGAAGAAAGAATGGAAAGATCGGGGAGTATCACCATCACAGCTCCCAGCACTATCCCTGATGCAACAGATGACACGATTGGTGATAGTAATGAGCAGTTCTCTGATGAAGGGATCAGAGATGAGGAAAATGAATCGGAAGCAGCGGTAAATGTTCCTCATAAATATGTTGTTTCCAGTGGTGATACCTTAAGTTCTATTTTAAATCAGTTTGGTATTGATTCGTCCGATATTGCTTTATTGGCGAATCAGAATAAGGCACTGCGTGGCCTGAATATTGGTCAGTCATTATCATGGACTGTCGATGAAAACGGTAGTCTGAAAACGTTAACATGGGGAATGTCGCGTCGTGAGACACGGGTTTATACTCGTGAAGGTGATATCTTCAAAGAAACAAAAGAGTTTCAGAAAGGTGAGTGGGTAAACAGTGTCATAAAAGGCTCTGTGAATGGTAACTTTACCGGAAGTGCTTTGGCCGCAGGGTTAACCAGCAGCGAAGCAAGGGATGTGACTAAAGCGCTTCAATGGCAAATTGATTTCCGCAAGCTGCGAAAAGGTGATCAGTTTTCTGTATTATTGTCCCGCGAAATGCTTGGCGGGAAAAGTGAACAGAGCCAGCTATTGGGTGTTCGCTTACGAAGTGGTGGTAACGACTATTATGCATTCCGGGCTGATGATGGTCGTTTTTACGATAGTAATGCATCTGGTTTGGAGCGTGGTTTTTTACGTTTCCCAACAACAAAACAGTTCCGGGTCTCTTCTCCTTTTAATCCGCGTCGTTTAAATCCTGTCACGGGAAGAGTGACAGCTCATAGAGGCGTTGATTTTGCCATGCCTGTAGGAACACCTGTTCTGGCTGTTGGTGATGGCGAAGTTATTGTTGCCAAATTTGATGGTGCAGCAGGTAATTTCATTGCTATCCGGCATGGTCGTCAGTACACAACCCGATATATGCACTTAAGAAAATTACTGGTAAAACCGGGCCAAAAAGTGAAACGTGGCGAACGTATTGGTTTGTCGGGTAACACCGGCCGCACAACTGGCCCTCATTTGCATTTTGAATTCTGGGATAATCAGCAGCCGGTGAATCCATTGACTGCAAAATTACCTCGTTCCGGTGGATTAAGTGGTAAAGATCGTTCGGAATATATTGCGATGGTTAAGGAGCTTAAACCGCAACTATCACTAAATTAAAAATCCAGATTGTTAACACATAAAAGCGGATGATTGGTATCATCCGCTTTTATCTTTTATGTTATGTTTGTTGACAACAGATTGAAAACAAATGATTTGGAAGTTTATGTTGGAGCCAGCAGAGTTAGCTCATGAATAAAGAAAAAGATACAGATAGCAAACTGGGTTATATCCCAACGTTTCATTTATCCTATTTGCACCCTCGTTATTGGGGAATTTGGGCTGGTGTTGGAATATTGGCAGGTTTGGCTTATATCCCCGCTAAATGGCGTGACCCTTTGCTGGCTAAAATAGGCGTTTTTGCTGGCCGGAAGGCAAAAAGTGCCCGGCGAAGAGCGAAAATTAATCTGCTGTATTGTTTTCCTGAGTTATCAGAACAACAGCACGAAATATTAATCGACAAAATGTTCGCAACAGCGCCACAATCTTTTGTTATGCTTGCCGAGCTTTGCCTGAGAGGTGTGCAGCCTACACTACAACGCACTCAGTGGCATGGAGAGGAAATCACTCAGGCTTTAAAAGAGCAGGGCAAAAATGTCATTTTTATGATCCCACATGGCTGGGCTATCGATATTCCGGCCATGTTATTGGCTGCTCGGGGTCAACCAATATCAGGCATGTTTCATCACCAGAGTAATCCGGTGGCTGATTATTTATGGAACAAGGCGCGCTGCTATTTTGGCGGACGCTTACATTCCCGTGATGCGGGGATAAAGCCCTTTATTGCATCGGTGCGTCAGGGATACTGGGGATATTATCTGCCGGATCAGGATCATGGCGAAGAACACAGTGAGTTTGTCGATTTTTTTGCAACTTATAAAGCTACGCTGCCTGCTGTCGGGCGCCTGATGAAAGTGTGTAAAGCAGCAATTGTCCCTTTGTTCCCAGTTTATAACTGCGAAACGCATCAACTGGATATTTATATTCGCCCACCGATGGACGATATAGCAGGGCAGGATGATGCTTATATCGCCCGCCGCATGAATCAGGAGTTGGAAGAATTGGTGAAGCCTAATCCTGAGCAATATACTTGGATATTGAAACTGCTTAAAACCCGTAAAGAGGGTGATATCGAGCCTTATAAAAGGAAAGATATTTGATTTAACAATAATCAGGGGCGGCTTCTGCCCCTGATTATTATAGAGTAAAGATTATTCTGTAAATTTAAGCGCTTTTTAGTTTATCCCTGCATAGCGCAGTAACGCTGTTATAAGCGCTGCCGACAGAATTACCACAATTAAAGGTACTTTTCTCCAGGCCAGAAATACCGCAAGAACAACACCCAATACACGCGCCATACCTGCAAAATGTTCACCTTCGTAGAAAGTTGCAGCCAGTGCTACAGCGAACAACAATGTAGTTGCAGCATCAGAAAGTAGTGCCTGAGAACGCTCAGATAAAGCTAACTTATTACCCAGTTTTGCTCCACCGAAACGCATTAAATAAGTGCCAAGCGATAGTATTGCAATACCAATAATAATCAGAGAGTAATCAGCCATTATTTTTTCCTCGCGAATAAGCCCAATAACGACAGCAGAACTGGTAAGCCCACGGGAACAAAAGGTACAACGGAAAGTGAAAGTACTGCTCCGCTGGAAGCACGAATAAGAGATGTTTTATTCTTGAATGCAGGGATCACCATCGCCAGTAATATGGTTGGAAAGACCGCATCTAGACCAATCGTTTCTGGTGCAGGGATAAATTTGCCAGCTGTACCGCCAATAAGAACACCTAATGGCCAGAATAGAGCGACTCCGATACCACAAAACCAGTATGCGGCCTTACGTTGTTCGGGAGTCGACTGTGACATGCCGAATACCACACTCTCATCGTTCATAATATGGCAGCCGAAAAACTTTGCTGTACCTTTTCCGACTAATTCACGCACCGCTACACCGAAAGGTAAATGACGCGCATTTACCAATAAACCCGCAGCTGCCGCAGCAAGTGGATTACCACCACTGGCAATAATGCCGATAAACATAAACTCAGATGCGCCTGCCAGCACGAATGTGGATAACACAAGAGGAAGCCATAATGGAAAGCCATAAGCAACGGCGAGCGATCCGTAAGAAACACCAACAACGCCGACAGCCAGATAAACCAGAAATATTGCTTTTTTTATCTCCCCTGACAAACAGGAAAAATGGTGTGTGAACATATACATTTACCCATATCGAACAAAATTACATTATAATGAACAGTATTAAAATGCAGGTCAAGATGAACATTTTGTTCATTAAAATGAACAATGGAGCAGCAATAATGACACAGCCAATCAGCATAATTGCGAAGAGTTTAGTTCGTGAACGTGCACGAAGCGGCCTTTCACTGACGGAAGTAGCGCGGCGCGCAGGTATTGCCAAATCTACACTTTCACAGCTGGAAGCAGGGAATGGGAATCCCAGTCTTGAAACGCTTTGGGCATTGTGTGTGGCATTAAATATTCCTTTTGCCCGTTTGCTGGAACCTCAAAGTAATAAAACGCAAGTGATCCGACGTGGTGAAGGAACTAAAGTCACGGCTGAACAGGCAAACTATCAGGCAACTTTATTGGCAACCTGTCCACCGGGCGCTCGCCGCGATATCTATTTACTGATGACTCAGCCGGGAGCCGATCGCCTTTCAGATCCGCATCCAGCCGGTTCGGTAGAGCATATTATTGTCACGAAAGGGCGGGCTTTGGTGGGGCTAACAGAAGCCCCGGAAGAATTAAGTGAAGGCGATTACATCTGTTATCCGGCAGATCAGGAGCATATATTTAAGGCACTGGAACCGGATACACAGGCGATATTAGTTGCTGAACAGAATTAATATTATTTTGTTATTCTGCGCGTTTTTGAGATCGCGCAGAATAAGTATTTGCGTTATTCGACTTCAAGCACTCGGCAAGTATTGGTACTGCCGATAGTTCCCATCTGATCCCCCTGAGTGACCAGCACCAAATCGCCAGAGGCTAAGTAACCTCTGTCACGCAGACGGCTGACTGCTTCACTCGCCGCGGCAATACCATCAATATGGCTGCTACAATAAACCGGTGTGACACCACGGTATAATGCGGTACGGTTCAGCGTTGATTCATGGCGTGACATAGAGAAAATAGGCAGACCGGAGCTGATACGTGACATCATACGTGCTGTACGACCTGATTCGGTCATGGCGATAATGGCCTTGACCCCTTTCAGATGATTGGCTGCATACATGGCAGACATTGAGATAGCTTCTTCAATACTGTCAAATGTGATATCCATCCGATGCTTGGATGCATTGATCCCCGGCATTTTTTCAGCACCCAGGCAGACTTGAGCCATTGCCGCAACAGTTTCCGCTGGATATTGACCCGCTGCTGTTTCCGCTGATAGCATAACCGCATCAGTACCATCAAGGACAGCATTGGCAACATCCATCACTTCAGCTCGTGTTGGCATTGGGTTGGTAATCATCGATTCCATCATCTGAGTTGCTGTGATTACGACACGATTCAGTTGACGGGCACGACGAATGAGCTTTTTCTGGACTCCAACTAATTCAGGATCGCCGATTTCAACACCCAAATCGCCACGGGCTACCATGACTACATCAGATGCCAGAATAATTTCATCGATAATCTCATCACTGCTGACCGCTTCTGCACGTTCTACTTTGGCTACAATTTGCGTTTCGCAGCCAGCGTCCCGTGCCAACCGGCGGGCATAATTCAGATCTTCACCAGAGCGGGGGAAAGAGACCGCGAGATAATCAACGCCGATTTTTGCGGCAGTGATGATATCTTCTTTGTCTTTCTCTGTCAGTGCTTCGGCAGATAAGCCGCCACCCTGTTTATTAATACCTTTGTTATTGGAAAGCGGGCCGCCTACAGTCACTTCTGTAAATACTTTCATGCCCTGCACATCAAGTACTTTTAATTGAACTCGTCCATCATCCAGCAACAGAATATTGCCGGTTGTAACATCTGATGGCAGTCCTTTGTAATCAATCCCGACTTTTTCTTTATCGCCTTCTCCTTTGCCTAAATTGGCATCAAGCAGGAATTTATCCCCGATATTGAGGAATATTTTCCCTTCTTTAAACGTCGATATACGTATTTTAGGGCCTTGTAGATCACCAAGGATAGCGACATGGCAACCCAGCCGAGCTGCGATTTCCCGTACTTTGTTTGCGCGCAGGATATGATCTTCTGCGGTACCATGAGAAAAATTAAGGCGGACAACATTGGCTCCCGCATTGATCACTTTCTCTAAATTGTTGTCACGATCTGTAGCAGGACCAAGTGTAGTGACGATTTTAGTTCTTCTGAGCCGTCTGGACATGTATTACTCCGTTGACCTGTAAAGTATGGATGCTTGGTTACCGTGAGATAACCATACAACTTTTTTGATTATCAACCCCGAAATATGTGTAGTATGCATGATATTGACGGGGATAAACTTTCCATTATGCTATCAGGCTGGAGAGTTGATAAATAGTGAACAAAAACACAGTCTATTTTTATGCTTTAGTCGTGCTTATCAAACCGCGAATTGCGTAATGCTTCCTTGACTTTCTTCAAGTTATCTCTGAATTTTGAACCCCTGCGCAATGTAAAACCCGTTGCCAGCACGTCAATGATGGTAAGCTGAGCGATCCGGGAAACCATTGGCATATAAATATCGGTATCTTCGGGAACATCCAGCAGAATAGAGAGAGTGGCTTCCTGTGCCAGCAGTGAATCTGTTGAAGTGATGGCAATTACTGTTGCGTCATTTTCACGGGCAAGTCTGGCCAGTTCTACCAGATTTTTAGTCCTTCCTGTATGAGAAATCAGCACGACAACATCACCTTCAGTACTGTTAATGCAGCTCATTCGCTGCATAACGACATCATCAAAATAGCTGACGGGAATGTTAAAGCGGAAAAATTTGTTCATGGCATCGTGTGCGACAGCAGCAGAAGCGCCCAGACCAAAAAAAGAGAGTTTCCTTGCCTGTGTCAGAAGGTCAACAGCACGGTTAATGGTTGTGATATCCAGATTACTCTTGACTGTTTCCAGATTAGCCATCACCGATTCAAAAATTTTATTGGTATAAGAGGTGACGCTGTCACTTTCTTCCACATTGCGATTTACATAAGGAGTGCCATTCGCCAGACTTTGTGCCAAATGCAGTTTAAAATCAGGAAAGCCTTTGGTATTCAGGCGACGGCAAAAACGATTAACCGTAGGTTCACTGACATTCGCCATTTTTGCCAGAGTAGCGATACTTGAATGAATGGCAGTATTGGGTGAATCGAGAATGACCTGCGCAACCTTTTTCTCAGACTTACTCAAAACATCAAGGCTATTTTGGAGCCGTTCCAGTGTGTTCATAAGACGCAGTTAAACCTCGGTTTTAACGATTTCATTAACAGGGGAAATCTATGTAATTTTCATGAAAATATACTACTTGTTATTGAAAGCTGGCAGAGGTAAAAGTCAATAACTTGATATTTTTCATGAAAATATGACAAACATCTAACTTTCAACTTGGTAAGATTACTTCTTACTCGTAGTAAATTTTCACCTGATTACCACTTTTCGCTGCAAATATCATTCATAATACAAGATGAAATGTAAAAATTTATGCACAGTGAGTCAGGTAGTAAGATTCATGCAGGCCATCATGATCGAGGAATGAAGTATTTACTGCATATAACCAAAAGAGTACATTACCTGCAATTTCTGTAAAAAAATTACAATATCCCGTAATTGAGGAGATGCAACATGGCGGTGACGTCTACAGCTCAGGCTTGTGATTTGGTGATTTTTGGGGCAAAAGGAGACTTAGCACGCCGGAAATTAATGCCTTCCCTTTATCAGTTGGAGAAAGCGGGGTATATCCATCCGGATACCCGTATTATCGGGGTTGGTCGCGCTGACTGGGATAAAAAAGCCTATACAAAGTTGGTTGAAGAAGCATTAACGACATTTATGTCTGAAAAATTGGACCCGGAATTATGGAAGAAACTCAGTTCGCGTCTGGAATTCTGTAATCTGGATGTCAACGAGACGGAACATTTCTCCCGACTGGCTAAAATTCTCAATCAGGATAAATTACCTGCCATTCATTACTTTGCTATGCCTCCAAGCACCTTTGGCTCTGTCTGCCATGGGTTGGGTGTTGCGGGATTGAATAAAGAACCCAATCGTGTCGTGATGGAAAAACCATTGGGTACAGATCTTGCCTCTTCTCGTGCTATCAATGATGAAGTAGCAAAATATTTCAGTGAAAACCAGATTTATCGTATCGACCATTATCTGGGTAAAGAAACCGTACTGAATCTGCTGGCGTTGCGATTTGCTAACTCTTTGTTTGTTAATAACTGGGATCATCGCACGATAGACCATGTGCAAATTACAGTGGCTGAAGAGGTTGGTATCGAAGGGCGCTGGGGGTATTTCGATCAGGCCGGTCAGATGCGGGATATGATCCAGAATCATTTGCTGCAAATCCTGACCATGATTGCTATGTCACCTCCGTCTGATTTGTCCGCAGATCGTATTCGTGATGAAAAAGTTAAAGTGCTTCGTTCATTGCGCCGCATTGACCATACTAATGTACGGGAAAAAACAGTTCGCGGGCAATATACTGCCGGGTTTGTACATGGTAAAAAGGTTCCGGGGTATCTGGAAGAAGAAGGGGCAAACAAGGCCAGCAAAACGGAATCTTTTGTTTCGGTTCGTGTCGATATTGATGACTGGCGTTGGTCGGGTGTGCCTTTCTATCTGAGAACGGGTAAACGTTTGCCGGCGAAATGCTCTGAGGTTGTGGTTTATTTTAAAGAGCCTGCATTAAATCTGTTTGCTGGCTCTTATCAGCAGTTACCTCAGAATAAGCTGACTATCCGTTTACAGCCAGATGAAGGTATTGATATTGAAGTGCTGAATAAAGCACCGGGGCTGGAGCATAAGCACCGTTTACAGACAACAAAACTTGATTTGAGTTTCTCTGAAACATTCAATCAAACCCACCTTGCTGATGCTTATGAACGCCTGCTGCTGGAAGCTATGCGCGGTATTCAGGCACTGTTCGTTCGTCGGGATGAAGTGGAAGAAGCCTGGAAATGGGTTGATTCCATTATGGAAGCATGGGCGGCGGATAACGAGCCACCAAAACCTTATCAGGCAGGAACTTGGGGGCCAGTTGCCTCTATCGCGATGATCACCCGTGATGGGCGCTCATGGAATGAGTTTGAATAACTATACACTTCGTCTTTCAAGTTGCCTCTTTGTTGGCTTTGCTCGTTCACCCCAGTCACATAGTTATCTATGCCCCTGGGGGTTCTCTCCCTAGCCGCCGCGACGCACCTTGAAATTCATTGTGTATAAATGTCATTAAATCTGGCCGCGTTAGCGGTCAGATCCTGCCCGCACTATCCATATATTGTTTAAGCTAACTCAAATGAGTTAGCTGATTTCATTGATTGTGTTTATTGTTTGAATATGCTAAAAATATAGCGCAATCAGTTACACCACTAATATGAGGGTTCGTAGTATATTACACAGTGATTACCGTGTGATGAAAGAATAAAACATCATGAATAGCGCCAAAAGCGTAAAAATCCAACGTAGTACCAAAATTCAAAGCAATACCCACGTCTTATTCCTCTCAGCTATTTTATCCAGTGAACATTACTGGTGCGGCGCACTTTAGCCTCTTTTTCTCCTATTAACCGGCTTGTTCCGGAAAATTCTAGCGATTTTTCAGTCAATTATTAGTCATCTAATTATTTGCCAAAATATCAGGCTTCTTTTGATATCGCATTTTTAGGTGATGTTATTGGCATGGATAGTTTGATGTTTTGGCATGCCTATTCGGTATGTTTGGGAGAGAAAAATGATTTATTGGATATTTCTTGCACTGGCGATTGTGACAGAGGTTATTGGTACGCTGTCCATGAAGCAAGCCAGTATTTCAGGTGATTTCACCGGTATGTTTGTGATGTATTTCATGATCACCACGTCTTATATTTTATTAGCAATAGCGGTTAAAAAAGTTGCTTTGGGTGTTGCTTATGCTTTGTGGGAAGGGATCGGCATCCTGTTTATTACAGCGTTTAGTGTGTTGTGGTTTGATGAATCATTGTCACCCATGAAAGTAGGTGGGTTGTCACTGCTAATAATGGGTATTGCACTTATTAAAGCAGGTGCAAAAAAAGCACCAAAACTCCAGATGAAAGAGAAGGAGGCATAATATGCTGGCGCATTTTGAATGGTGGCATATCGCTTTTCTGATTCTGGCTGTTTGTTTAGAAATTGTGGCAAATATTTTGTTGAAACTTTCCAATGGATTCGAGCGCTTCTGGATTGGTATTTTATCGCTGGTGGCTGTTTTAGGTGCGTTCAGCGCACTGGCACAAGCGGTAAAAGGTATTGAACTTTCCATTGCATATGCGCTTTGGGGAGCATTCGGAATTATTGCTACAGTTGCGGCGGGTTGGATTATGTTTAATCAGCGTCTGAATTTTAAGGGATGGGGAGGAATTGTGTTATTGTTGATCGGTATGGTTATGATCAAAATGGCATAAATTCAGCTTAAACCTGACTGCTAAAATGGCATTGAATAAGTTAACAATTTTCAATGCCATAAATTTTATTTCAGTATTAGAACAATACTAGAGCTTAACCAGCTGCAATAATTTTGATTTCCACTTTGTATTTTGGATGCATCAGCTCAGCCTGAACTGTACAACGTACAGGAGCATTGCCTGCAACAACCCAGTCATCCCAAGCGGCATTCATGCCTGCAAAATCGGCCTTATCAGCCAGAAAAATTGTTGCATCAATGATTTTACTTTTGTGTGAACCCAGACGTCGCAACATAGCATCAATATCAGACAGTGTACTGGTGGTCTGCGCTGTGATATCACCATCCAGATTTTCTGGCACACTGGTATAATAAATGGTGTTGTTGTGGATAACAGCTTCTGACCAACGGGTATCTGGGTCAATGCGTTTAATAGTCATTTAATTTCCTGTCGATTGGTACAATTTTGATCCTGAATTGGCGGGTTATTGCCCCCTGTAAAAGGTCTATGGAAATAAACCCGTAGCACATTTTATCCTGATAAGGGGTGTTCATTATTGTGATGTCATAACCTGTTGTCCAGTTCCGTCTGCAAGCTCTTTATTATTGGGATATATCAGGACGTAATGTTTGCAAGAAATGTCTGGGATTAAAGTTAATATTTATCCATTCCCTGAGTGATAAAAGAGAGCTGCTAATACATACTGTCATTTTGCGCTGTGCATCTGCAGACTAGCGGCATTTTTAGGTGAAATGAATTATCCTGATCTTAATTTCTATGTTTATATTGTGATTTTTAAATCAATCTTATTCTATTAAAAGAGACGATCTGTGTCAGACGATTTTGCAGAAAATGGCATACTTGCCAAAACCATACAGGGCTTTAAACCCCGCGATGCGCAACGGGAAATGTCTTCTGCGATTACTGCGGCAATTCAAAATAAGCAACAGTTAGTGGTAGAAGCAGGGACAGGAACGGGGAAAACTTTTGCCTATCTGGTACCTGCATTGCGCTCGGGCAAGAAAGTGATTATTTCCACGGGTTCAAAGGCGTTACAGGATCAACTTTATAGCCGGGATTTGCCTGCTATTACTGATTCGTTGGCATTTTCCGGTCGTCTGGCACTGCTAAAAGGCCGTTCAAATTATTTATGCCTTGAGCGCCTTGAGCAGCAATCAATCGGTGGCTCTCAACTTGAGCCAGAAACACTTTCAGAAATAATTACGCTGAAAAATTGGTCGTTACAAACCGAAGATGGTGATATCAGTACCTGCCATAAAATTGCGGAAGACAGCACTGTCTGGCCGCTGGTAACAAGCACTAATGATAACTGCCTTGGTCGCGACTGTCCGAATTATCAGGAGTGTTTTGTACTGAAAGCCCGCCGTAGGGCGATAGAAGCAGATATTGTCATCGTCAATCATCATCTGTTTATGGCGGATGCGGTTGTCAAAGATACCGGATTTGGCGAATTAATTCCGCAGGCGGAAGTGATGATTTTTGATGAGGCGCACCAAATCCCTGATATCGCCAGCCAGTATTTTGGGCAGCAGTTAAGCAGCCGACAATTACTGGATTTATCCCGGGATATCATCATGGCTTACCGCACGGAAGTCAGGGATCAGGCTCAGTTACAGAAAAGTGCGGATCGTCTGAGCCAGAGTACGCAAGATTTTCGTTTATCACTAGGTGAAAACAGTTATCGTGGTAATCTCCGTGAAGTTTTGCAGCAGCAACATATTAAGCGGGCATTGGTGCGGCTGGATGATGCACTGGAACTTTGTTATGACGTTATGAAACTGTCACTGGGGCGTTCAGCAATGCTGGATGCGGCTTTTGAACGGGCTACAATCTATCGTAACCGTCTTAAAAGACTGATTGATGTGACTGTGCCTGATTATAGTTACTGGTTTGAAAGTTATGGGCGGCACTTTTTGTTGGCATTAACGCCTCTGTCAGTCTCTGATAAATTCAGTGAAATGATCCGTGAACAACCCGGTTGTTGGGTTTTCACATCAGCAACGTTGTCAGTTAACGAACAACTTGAACATTTCACCGCGCGTTTGGGGCTAAAACAAGCTCAAACTTTGCTCCTTCCTAGCCCGTTTGATTATCAGCGGCAAATGTTGTTGTGTGTTCCGCGTCATTTACCATTACCTAATCAGAATGGTGGGGCGAAATGGTTAGCGGGTATGTTAAAACCACTGATCGAAAGTAATAAAGGGCGCTGTTTTTTCCTGTGTACTTCCCATCAAATGATGCGCAGTTTGGCTGAAGAATTCCGTGCAAGTATGACATTACCTGTATTGGTACAGGGCGAAACCAGTAAGGGAAAATTATTGTCACAATTTCTCGCAGCGGGTAATGCTTTGCTGGTGGCTACCGGAAGTTTTTGGGAAGGCGTGGATGTGCGAGGTGATGCACTATCCTGTGTCATTATTGATAAGTTACCCTTTACGGCGCCGGATGATCCGCTACTTAAAGCGAGAATCGAAGACTGTCAGCATAAAGGGGGAGATGCTTTCAGTGAAGTTCAGCTTCCTGATGCCGTACTTAGCCTGAAACAGGGAGTCGGGCGTTTGATTCGTGATGTTGATGATTATGGCGTGGTAGTCATTTGTGATAATCGACTAGTCATGCGCCCTTATGGTGAAGTCTTTCTCAACAGTCTGCCCCCGTCTCCCCGTACCCGGGATCTGTCGAAAGCGGTGGAATTTCTTAAATCCCGTCAATCACAGTCGCAGTAAAATCTGTGGGGGTATGATAGCATAGCCCCCTTATTTCGAATTCTATTCTTGCCGGAGTTAAGGCATGTCCACACGGATTTTAGCTATTGATACTGCAACTGAAGCATGTTCTGTTGCACTTTGGAATGATGGTCTCATCGAGGCGCAGTTTGAAATTTCCCCACGGGAACATACTCAACGCATTCTACCTATGGTGGAGGCGGTATTGTCCAAAGGTGGTATAAAGTTACAACAATTGGATGCACTGGCGTTTGGCAGAGGTCCGGGTAGTTTTACTGGTGTGCGTATTGGAGTGGGGATTGCTCAGGGGCTGGCCTTAGGAGCTGAACTGCCAATGATAGGTGTTTCTTCTCTGAAGACAATGGCTCAGGGGGTATTCCGTCTTAAAAATATATCGAATGTCTTGGTTGCCATTGATGCCCGTATGGGAGAGGTTTATTGGGCACAGTATACCCGTGATGAGCAGGGTAAATGGTCGGGGGATGAAACCGAATCTGTGTTAAAACCTGAGCAGGCACAGGCCATCATGTCTAATTTGACGGGGGAATGGGCAATAGCTGGAACGGGATGGGAAGCTTATCCTCAATTACTGGAAAGCCACTTAAATTTAATTCCGGGAGATATGGAGTTACCTCATGCAGAAGACATGCTGCCGTTAGCCGTTCAGATGTGGAAAGAGGGGGCGGCAACCGCAGTTGAGCTGGCAGAACCTGTTTATCTACGTAATGAAGTCACATGGAAAAAATTACCGGGCCGCTAAAATTGTTCAGGTAATTTTAGGGGAGAAAGTTGCATAAATTTAATGCAACTTGTAGCGGAAACTGGTGTCCATGAAATATTGATACCCACAAAAACAGAATTGGATATATCTACTGTCTTTCAGGTTGTATCTTAGCCAAAGAAGAGGCAATCTGAAAGACGAAGAAGTCGCATTCTCTGATTTTTTCTGTATGGGAGGTATTTATTATGCTCAATGGAACATACTGTCGGGTCATATTGCAATCTATTGTATTTATGGGGGCAATGGCACTCATCGGTTGTGCATCAGTTCCGGACTCAATAAAAGGAGCGACTAAACACCCGGAGGAAAACCTGATTAGTGTCAAAAGCAAACCCGATTTATATATTGGGCATGAAGGGCGCTTTGGTGGAAAAGTCCTGAGCGTCTTAAATGAAAAAGGACGGACACGGTTAGAAATTTCAACAATGTCACTGGCAAGTAATGCTGCTCCTCTTATTGGTTCCCCTTCACTCGGTCGGCTTTATGCTTACGTGAATTCTTTTCTGGAACCCACTGATTTCAAAAACCATTATGTGACTGTTGTCGGCTTGATTACGGGAATAGAAAAAGGAAAAGTCGGGGATAGCCCATATAACTATGTTGTGATGAATGTTAATGGTTTTAAACGCTGGCATGAAATAAGACGTATTTCATTACCACCTTCAGTAGGAAATATGTGGGGTTATTATGGTGATCCCTATTTTAATGAATGGATAGAACGTCCAGAAATTCAGTCTGCGCCTGTTGAAACTATCTTGACTGAAAAACATCCAGCCGAGTGATAAAGGTGGTCTCATATTTGTAACAAATATGGGGCCATTTAAAATAAGCACTAAATTTTATTATTACAAGACTGGAGTCGTAAAGAAAAATATATTACAAATAAAAGGATAGTGAAAATCATGAAAATATTAATTAACTGATGAAACTCAGTTATATGAAATAAATCAAAGCACATCATAAATACGCCGGTGAAACTCATTTTTAATGCACCCTGTAAAGCACTGGCAGCACCTTTGTTCTTAGTTACCTTCTCCATGCACAAAATCAATGATAAAGGTGCAGAAACACCTGATACTGTAGCTAATAAAAAAGAGAACATCATAATATTAATGGGTGTTTCTAGGTTTTGTAATGAGAAAAAAATAAGGATAAAGCTATAAAATATGAGTGATAGTAAATAGAGTTTTTTAGACGTTATTCTTATAAATTGCCTTCCTAACAACCATGATCCTAAAATAATTCCAGCAGAATAAATAATGAAGAATAGGCTGTTTTCTATCGGGCTGTAACCAAGTTTATGGAAAATATAAGGAGAAGTGGAGTAATAGCCTATTGTATAAGAGAAGATGAGTGATGATGCAATGCTGAATGCAATAAATTGTATATTTTTTGCCAATTTAATATATGGTGTCAGAAACGCTGATGGTTTTGGTTCCTTTTTCCTCGTTTCATCCATTATGAGTAAGGTAATAATTAGACCAACAAAATAAATAACAGCCAGTGTAAAAAAGGATATATGCCAGTTATATTTCATTTGTAGCCAGCCTCCAAAGACAGGGGCAAGAGCCGGAGATAATTGGCTGGACATTGAAAAATAAGAAAATGCTTTTTTTAATTTTAAATTTTCCTGAAAGACATCAACGATAATAGCCCTTGAGATAACAGTAAAACTAGCTGCACCAAATGCTGTGATTATTCTGGACAAATAGAGGTAATTGATTTGTTCGCTATAGCCTGATAAAAACAGCCCAATAATAGAAATGGTAAACCCGATAACAACAGCAGGCTTTCTGCCATAGTGATCACTGATACTGCCATAAAAAAACTGAGAAATACCCAGTATTGCCATATAAACTACAATTAAATTTTTGATGCTTTCTTGTGAAGTATTGAGTTCTTTTAAAATAAAAGGTAGTGAAGGATTAAAAAAATCAACAGCCATTAAACCAACAACGAGTAAAAAGCATGAAAAAAGAATTGTTTTTTGTTCGTTCATTAAAGTACCTTCATTTCTACCGACTCGTACATGTAAGTTTTATTGCTAATGACAAAATACCCACCTGATTGCAGATGGACTATCAATGAATAAAATGACCTTGTCCTAATATAGTGACAAAATTATCAATACAAGAGAAACAATACCGAAGCGTTTATTAGGTCAAGATGTGTACACAATGGATTTCAAAATACGTGGCGGTGGCAAGGGAGTCCACCCTCGGGAGCGTAGTTAATGCATTATTTTGTTTGAATATTGACCAGGAACATGCGAATAACCCTTAATAATTATCGGGCATTGGTTTACATTGTTTATAACTATTTGGAATAATGATATGGGTTTTCGGCAAAAATAGCTAAATCAGTGTATAATTAGTGAATTATACATCTAAATACTAGTTTTGGTATTAACTATTTGATAAATAATAAAAACATACAGGCGGCATAAGCTGCCTTATTTTTTAGCAGCGATAATGAAGTATTAAATTAGTGATGTGTATCGCCAACCTGAACAATGTTCCTTTTCAAACTGGTACGCTGAGTTAATAATTTGTTAAATACACAGGTCTGGTTTTTGTTTCATGGTCAATGGTTACACAGCAATTAGATTTCAGGAGTACTCAACTTGGAAAAAGTCTGGCTAAAACATTATCCGGCGGATGTTCCGGCAGAAATCGATCCCGATCGTTATTCATCATTGATTGAAATGTTTGAAAATGCCGTGGCGAATTATGCTGATCAGGTCGCATTTATTAATATGGGTGAGGTTCTCACTTTCCGCAAACTGGAAGAGCGTAGTCGCGCTTTTGCTGCTTATTTACAAAATGGATTGGGGCTTAAAAAAGGCGATCGTGTGGCATTAATGATGCCGAATCTGCTGCAATATCCCATTGCCCTTTTTGGTATTTTGCGTGCGGGAATGATTGTCGTTAATGTAAACCCACTGTATACCCCACGAGAATTGGAGCATCAACTGACTGACAGTGGTACTTCGGCTATAGTCATTGTCTCTAATTTTGCTCATACTTTAGAAAAAATAGTTTTCAATACTCCGGTCAAACATGTCATTTTGACTCGCATGGGTGACCAGTTATCCCGTCCAAAAGGGACTCTTGTAGATTTCGTCGTAAAATATATTAAACGGCTTGTTCCGAAATATCACTTGCCGGATGCAATTTCATTTCGCAGCGTTATCCACAAGGGTTATCGCATGCAGTATGTCAAACCAGAGGTAAATAACGAAGATTTGGCATTTCTGCAATATACCGGAGGTACAACAGGTGTGGCAAAAGGCGCCGTGCTGACCCACCGGAATATGTTAGCGAACCTTGAACAGGTTAAAGCCAGTTATTCATCGTTGTTACGTCCCAAACAAGAACTGGTTGTCACGGCATTGCCGCTATACCATATTTTTGCTCTTACTATAAATTGCCTGCTGTTCACTGAATTGGGTGGCCGGAACTTATTGATTACCAATCCGCGGGATGTGAACTCAACGGTTAAAGAGCTTTCCCGTTATAAATTTACCGCACTGTCTGGTGTTAATACGTTATTTAATGCTTGGATGAACAATGCGGAATTCCAGAAACTGGATTTTTCTGCATTACGTCTGGCTGTCGGTGGTGGTATGGCAGTGCAGAGCGCGGTTGCGGATAAGTGGCAAAAACTGACAGGTTGCCATTTACTCGAAGGATATGGCCTGACTGAGTGTGCACCTTTAGTGTCTGCCAACCCACATAATCTGGATCATCATAGTGGCAGCATTGGTTTCCCGATTCCTTCAACAGATATTAAGCTGATGGATGACAGTGGGAATGAGGTTCCTATGGGAGAGGCTGGTGAAATGTGGGTTCGTGGGCCTCAGGTAATGAAAGGTTACTGGAATCGCCCTGATGCAACAGCTGAGGTATTAAAAGATGGCTGGCTGGCAACAGGGGATATTGCCAATCTGGATGAAAAAGGCTTCCTGCATATTGTTGATCGGAAAAAAGATATGATTCTGGTTTCTGGTTTCAATGTCTATCCGAATGAAGTGGAAGATGTTGTTTCATCACACCCCAAAGTGTTGGAGTCAGCGGCAATCGGTGTTCCGAACGAAAACTCAGGTGAAACAGTTAAAATCTTTGTTGTGCGTAAAGATCCTAGTTTAACTGAGGATGAACTTAAAACACATTGCCGCCGTTATTTAACTGCCTATAAAGTGCCTAAAATTATCGAATTCCGTGATGAATTACCGAAATCGAATGTAGGTAAAATTCTTCGTAAAGAACTGCGTAAAGAAGAAATAGAAAAAGCAGAAAAATAGCTTAGAGAGTGTTCAGAAAGGCAATTGACATTGCCTATTACGTCAACAACGCCGGTTTTATCGGCGTTGTTGTATCTTGCTGATCGGTGTTGGTTATCGATTCTAAAATTTCTAAATTATAGAATAAACTGCCCCGTTCTTGAGATACTTTTTTAAGCTCAGGGGTAGGACTTATAAACAGATATGGCATTAACTTTCTTGGATTGACTGAATAATTATTACTTGCCTAATCAGTAGATTACTCATGTCATGCCTGTTTCCTTTCTGCATTAGCCGGAATAGTTTCAGACCAATCATACGTAGTATTACCTCAAAATGATATTCTGAAAGTCATAGAAGAATTAAGATTGTGATCTTGCCATGTTTGGCATTTGTGCTCGGACAGAAACAAATCTATCTTTGAGTAAAACTTCGTGGTTACCCCAAATCAAGATAACCTGTTATTACACAATGGGATTTCTATTCCACTATCTATGTTGCCCCGTGTACCGTCTCTAACCCTTTATACATCATAAAGGTCATTGTGCTTGAGATAATCTTTTCAAAGTTGTGGTAAGTGGAAACTATGTCTAATACTATAGAATGCAGAAATGGCTATCTAATTAAAAGGTGTGTACTTTATCTTTCAAGTTGCCTCTTTGTTAGCTGCGTTCATTCACTCCAGTCGCATAGTTATCTATGTTCTCGTGATGAGCCCTCTTACCGCGCGATGCATCTTGAAATCTATTGTATATAGAGGTTTTTGTTGTTTGTACAAATCTATGTGCACTTTTATTTTTTAGCATTCAATTATTCACAACAAATTGTATTTAAAGGATATTTTATTGTTTAGTTGTAATTATCAGTTGATTACCTCCGATGCTCAGTTACAGTCCATCTGTGATCGGGCCAAACAACATGCAAAAATTGCGCTGGATACAGAATTTGTACGCACAAGGACATATTATCCCCAATTAGGCTTGATTCAACTGTTTGATGGAGAAGAACTTTCTCTGATTGATCCCCTTGAAATTTCTCAATGGCAGCCTTTGCGTGAATTACTGATTGACCCGAATGTCGTAAAATTCATTCATGCTGGCAGTGAAGATTTGGAAGTTTTTTGGAACAGCTTTCAGTGCATGCCGGCTCCGATCATAGATACTCAGGTATTGGCGGCATTTATTGGGCATCCTTTGTCGTGCGGGTTTGCAACACTGGTTTCAGAATATCTGCATGTAGAACTGGATAAAAGTGAATCGCGTACCGATTGGCTGGCTCGTCCTCTCAGTGAAAAGCAGTGTGAATATGCGGCGGCAGATGTTTATTATCTCTTTCCTCTGGCTGATATTCTGATGACAGCCACAGAGCAGGCGGGTTATATAGACGCAGCAAAAGATGAAAGCGAACTGATTGTACAGCGTCGCAAAGAGATCTTAATGCCGGAGTCTGCATACAAAGATATCAGCAATGCCAACCAACTACGCCCGAGGCAATTAGCCTGTTTAAAAAAACTGGCTGCATGGCGTTTAAATCAGGCTCGTGAGCGGGATTTGGCTGTTAATTTTGTTATTCGTGAAGAAAACCTGTGGCAGGTGGCGCGTTATATGCCAGCTTCACTGGGCGAGCTGGATACTTTGGGTTTAAGCGGGCAGGAAATTCGTTGTCATGGGCGTCGGTTACTGGCAATGGTAGCAGAATGCCGGGATCTTTCAGATGACGAATGCCCCGAATTAATTAAAAACTTAGTTGATTACCCTGAGTATCGTAAAGCGTTTAAAGAAATAAAATCACTGATAAATAAGGTCAGTGAACCACACCAGTTTTGCGCCGAATTATTGGCATCCCGCCGTCAGATTAATCAATTACTCAGTGCTCACTGGAAACTGAAATCATCAGAAAATCTACCTGAGTTATTACGGGGCTGGCGGAATAAACTATTGGCTGAACAGATTGCTGAAATATTAGCTGATTACCCAGTTTAGTGATTTATTTGTCTGAACTGAAATCGGGATGTTTATACATCCCGATTACTTTCGGGAAATCACGCGCTTAAATTAAATAGCACTATTTGATAGCGTTATTTTGGCGATTCCTCAATCTCCGGTAATGTTACATTGAGTTCCAGTACGGAGATATCATCATTCTTTTGCTCAAACTGTACAGAAAGCATATCCGGGTCAATTTGTACATATTTACAAATGACAGCCAGAATATCGCGTTTCATTTCGGGCAAATAGGCAGGCTCAGCATCACCACGGCGCCGTTCTGCCACGATGATTTGTAGCCGTTCCTTGGCAATATTGGCTGTCGACTTTTTTCTCGACAGGAAGAAATCTAACAAAGCCATGCGTTACCCTCCAAACAGGCGTTTCAAAAAGCCCTTTTTTTCTTCCTCAATGTAGCGGAAAGGCCGCTCTTCACCGAGTAAACGTAAAACTGTGTCTTCGTATGCCTTACCCGCATCAGACTCTTTATCCAGAATAACAGGCTCTCCCTGATTCGAAGAGCGTAAAACCGATTGATCTTCAGGAATGACACCGATTAAAGGAATACACAAAATTTCCAGAACATCTTCCATGCTTAGCATATCGCCACGGTTCACACGACCGGGGTTATAACGGGTTAACAAAAGATGCTCTTTGATAGGGTCTTCACCCCGTTCAGCCCGACGTGATTTAGACGCGAGAATACCTAAAATTCGATCCGAATCGCGCACAGATGAAACTTCCGGATTTGTTGTAATAATAGCTTCATCGGCAAAGTAGAGAGCCATCAGGGCACCACTTTCAATACCTGCTGGTGAATCACAGATAATAAATTCAAACCCTTGCTGAGTTAATTCATTCAGGATTTTTTCGACACCATCACGAGTGAGGGCATCTTTATCCCGAGTCTGAGAAGCAGGCAGAATATATAAATTCTCTGTGCGCTTATCTTTTATTAGCGCTTGATTTAATGTGGCGTCACCTTGGATCACGTTAACGAAGTCAAAAACCACACGGCGCTCACATCCCATGATGAGATCGAGATTACGCAGCCCGATATCAAAATCAATGACTACGGTTTTTTTCCCTTTTTGTGCGAGGCCGGTAGCAATGGCCGCGCTTGAAGTGGTTTTGCCAACGCCACCTTTACCAGATGTAACAACAATAATGCGTGCCATGAAGCGATTCCTTGTTATAAGGGCTAGATTAAGGTTTCAATAGTTAATTCATTATTTACCAGACGTAATTTCACCGCTTTACCAGCAAAATTATCTGGAATTTCATCACTGAGCCAATATTGGCCGGCAATAGAGGTTAGCTCAGCATTTAAATGGGTGCAGAAAATCTGGCTTTCTTGATCGCCAGATGCGCCTGCTAATACACGCCCACGTAGCACGCCATATATATGAATATTTCCGTCAGCGATTAATTCTGCACCAGCACTGACATTACTGGTAACAATAAGATCACTATTCGGAGCATAAATTCTTTGTCCTGAACGAACAGGCGTATTAATTATACGAGTTTTTTTGAAAATAGGTTCAGTTGGCTTATTTTCTTCAGTACGAATTTTCTGGCTTTTCCCTTCTTTTAATAAAGGGAGTTCCGATTCCAGCACAATTTTCCGCTGTTCTTCATCCTGGCAGCCGCTGATGCCAACAATACGTAGCCCGCTAGATTCAACCACACGATGTAGAGCAAGAAGGTCTGCACCAGCAGGGAGATGGGATATATTGATAACAACTGGAGCATTTTTCAGGAATTCGGGCGCTTGCTCCAATTTTTCCTGTATGGCCTTTTGAATGATATCCGGCTGGTCATCATGCAAATGAACGACCGAAAGCGTAAAATTACTGCCTTTTAGCTCAATTGGCGATTGTGACATCGATATTCAGACTCAGCAAGGTTAAGTTCCATGGAACAACTCCAAGGATACGATATTCTTAAATATAATAAGCATGTTATAGTTACTGAATTATTCAAGCAAGTCGCAGTGTTAATTAAAAAGAGTTTATGACAATGATTTGTGTAATCTATAGAAGTCCAAAGCGTGAACAAACATATCTCTATCTGACAAAAAAAGAAGATTTTTCCTCTGTTCCTGAAGAGTTATTGAAAGCTTTTGGCGAACCACAGTTTTCTATGATGATTTCATTATCAGAAAGAAAAAAATTAGCTAATGCGGATATTGAAAAAGTAAAAGCGGCATTGAATGAGCAGGGTTTTTACTTGCAGGTTCCCCCTCCCGTTGAAAGTTTAATCAATGAGCATCTGGCAGCAGCCAAATCATGAAAAAAATCGTCATCCGAAGAGCCACGGGTAGTGGCTTGATCCTGAATTAAGAGGATGATTTATGAAATTAATCATCAAAGTACCTTTATTATTGAGTGTAATACTGCTGGCCGGGTGTATTTCACCCGATAAAAAAATACAGCAGGATTCAGGGTTGACGGTTTTATCTCAAGTGGATGTTAAGGTACTGGAACAGCAGTTTCCACGCGCTTCACGTGAACCATCACAGTTTCCGGCTTATGTGGCTTTAATCAGACAGCAGGCGCGGAAACAGGAGTTCAGTGAGGAGACCTTAAAACGGGCATTTGCTGATATCCACTTTATCCCACGGGTCATTAAATCGGATCGTAATCAGCCAGAGAAAAAAGCGACTCTGGATGAATATCTGAAACGTGTTTTGCCGGACTGGAAAATAAAACAGGGTGTTGAACATTATCAGGATAATTCCCTGCAATTAGAAAGGGTCAGTCGCAAATATGGTATCCCTGAATCTTATATTGTCGCCTTATGGGGGCTGGAGAGCGGTTTTGGCCGTATTCAGGGTAAGGAAGATGTTATATCTGCATTGTCTACGCTTGCTTTTGAAGGGCGACGGGAAGATTTTTTTATCAAACAGCTTCTGGCCGCTCTTGAGATTATAGAGAAAAAATACATTGGTGCAGACCAGACTCTGAAAGGCTCTTGGGCTGGCGCAATGGGGCAGAGCCAGTTTATGCCGACTTCATATCTGACTTATGCCGCAGATGGTAATGGTGACGGAAAAATAGATATCTGGAACAACAAGGAAGATGTTTTTGCTTCCACCGCTAATTACCTGCATAAAGAAGGATGGCAAAAAGGGCTACCGTGGGGTTTTGCCGTTTCATTGCCGGCTAATTTTGATAAAGCGCTGGAAGGCGTTAAAGCGGAGCAGGGTAAATCGATTTCACAATGGCAGTCATTGGGTGTTTTTTCTCCTGAATTTGCACAATTACCCGCTAAAACCAAGGGTTGGATTATAATCACTGATGGGGATGAACCGCAGGCGTTTTGGGTGACGCAAAATTTCCGTACTATTATGCACTGGAATCGTTCTTACTATTTTGCCCTCAGTGTTGGTATGATGGCTGATGGTATCGAACAGAGAATGCATCATCTCACTCATTAAATATCAGAGCCTGAGTAATCAGGCTGATGACAGTTTAAGGAAGAGTACTATGTACCAGCATAGAGACTGGCAGGGGGCACTGCTGGATTTTCCTGCTAATAAAGTTGTTTGCGTTGGCAGTAACTACGCTAAGCATATTAAAGAGATGGGTTCCAGTATCACTGATGAGCCGGTGATATTTATTAAACCCGAAACTGCGCTTTGTGATTTGCGCCAACCCATATCTATTCCGGAAAAACTGGGGGCAGTGCACCATGAAGTAGAACTGGCGGTTTTAATCGGTTCGACACTCAAAAATGCCAATGAGGAACGGGCCAGTAACGCTATTGCTGGTTTTGCTGTTGCTTTAGATCTGACACTGCGTGATTTACAGCGTGAATTTAAACAATCAGGCCAGCCGTGGGAGAAGAGTAAAGCATTTGATGGTTCATGCCCGATCTCAGGTTTTATTCCGGTTAATGTCTTTGAAGATCCACAGAACGTCCGTCTTTCTCTGACAGTAAATGGCGAATTACGTCAAAACGGCAATACGAGTGACATGCGAACGCCAATCATCCCTTTGATTAGCTACATGTCACAATTTTTTACCCTGCGCCCCGGTGACATTATTCTGACCGGAACACCTGAGGGAGTAGGGGCTTTAAAATCTGGTGATGTTCTGAACGTCTCTCTTAATGAACACGTTTTAACGACCAGAGTGATTTAATGATGAGGAATGGCAGCAATTATGTCTCAACCTTTCTGGCAGATGAAAACCTTGGAGCAAATGACCGATCAGGAGTGGGAAGCTCTGTGTGATGGTTGTGGTCAGTGCTGTCTGCACAAGTTGATGGATGAAGACACTGATGAAATTTATTTCACCAATGTCGCCTGTAATCAACTGAATATCAAAACCTGCCAATGCAGAAATTATGAAGATCGTTTCAGTTATGAACCTGACTGTATAAAACTGACTCGTGAAAACATGGTGACTTTTGAGTGGCTACCCACAACCTGTGCTTATCGTCTGATTGACGAAGGAAAAGGCCTTTTGCCGTGGCATCCGCTAGTCAGTGGTTCAAAATCAGCCATGCACGCAGAACACATTTCTGTCAGGCATATTGCTGTACGTGAGGTTGATGTAGTGGACTGGGAAGACCATATCTTGAATAAGCCTGAGTAGGCATTTACTTATTGATATAAAAGGGAATTTATATCATAGGGTAGATGCTTGGGGTATTCCACGTAGCTCCAGATGATCCCAGAGAATAGCAATCACCGCCTTTTCCGTTTATGGCTGTTTGTCGAGGAACAAAAACGAATGTGCATTCATCAGTACGGACTCGTCCAAGTGTTTTAAATAATGGGAGGAGCGTTTGCCATAATTCTTTAAATTCGGTAGGGGTATTACTACATCCAAAATCTGCCATATTAATTCCGGTTATTTATTTGGTTGACGTATTTTATAAATAGAGTTTTGGGTTTTGATATATCCATCAGTTTTATAAGTTTTGGCGTTCATCACTAATGAAGTGATTATTTCAGTACTGTCAGAAAATTATTGATTGCTGTTATTGAATATCTTTCCGAATGCTACAGCTTTTTCTTCGTTATTTTTACAGAAGTCAGTTAATTCTATTTCGTCAGTATATTCTTGTGATAATTTACTTGAAAAATCAGCGGGTGAGGATTCTTCTTTAAATTCATTTTTTATTTCTGATCTCCTGATTTATTACTTTACTGTATTAGGCGTACAAAATTTGATGATTTAAAAAAATACATTAGGAGTAGTATTTAAAAACCATTTCTAAAAAATAGAGGTGATATATGGTATGGGTAGTTGATGACGAACGTGCCGAATGGGCACAAATACCACGTGCTGCCGAAAATAAATATGATGAATGGGTGAGAATTATAGTAGAAAATAATAGATCTCCAAGTGATGCTGCACGTGATATAGGCGATTCCAATTTTAAAATGTTGAGCGGTGCAACCGAACTATATACCATCAGACTTAGTCAGAGACACAGAGTTTTATTTACAATAGATAGTGTCAATGAAGTAGTTAGGGTTCTCCAGGTGGGTGGGCATACTTAGCAATGTTGGCTACCTAATAAAAATCGACTGTCGGGTCATTTAAATAGGTGACCCGCTATCAGGAATTATTGGTTACTCAGTAAATGCATTGCAACCTCTGAGCAAATGATTCCGGGGTGCAGGAGTATTTTAGGGCGCAGTGTGGGTGAATTGGAAAGAGTAAAAGGGAGGTTGGAACACTTCCACCTCCCTCAGTTTTATGATGAACAAGCTCCTCCCGGATACAGTGTGCATGCAAGTTGACAGTCTCTATATTCTGGGCTATTAGGTGCGTACAAATCTGAACAAATATTGGCATAAGTTTGCATTGAAGCTAAAAGAGTCGTGCCAGCCACTAGGCAAAGAAGAACATATTTTCTCAAAGGTATCCTCCACATCGGTTACATCATTACTATCGAAAAAACTGGTAAATTTAATAAACCCATCACACTGCAACAACAAGCGAATAATTCTTAACAATTAGTTACTCATTGAAACTAAAGTCAATATTTCTTTTCCTATGCTCTGTTTTCTGGCCATATACTACTTTGGTAAGTAATACAGCACAGTTTAATAGCCAATCTTCCGCTAATAAGGAGTGAATGCGAGTATGAAAGATTCCATAACCTCATTGTTCAAACCATTTGACCTCGGTACCGTGAAATTACGAAACCGTTTTGTTATGGCTTCAATAGAGCAGGAACGCTCATCCGGAGAAGTGTCAGGGAAAGGGATGGCAGAGCACTCTTGCCAGTGTGTAGCTAACGAAGGCGCTGGTCTGGTTATCACGAAGGCAGCCTATATCAATCATCCCTCCGCAGGAGAAAAAACGGATTTATCCCGCTTGGGATCCGGCTCAGAAGCATACTTTTCTGAAATGGTTAAGGCTGTACATGCTAATGGCGGAGTGATTTTTGCGCAATTATTTCATCAGGGTGCTGATGATTCAGGGCGGCTTGACCCGTCACTGGCCTGGAGCCCGTCGGGATTTTCTGCCGCACATGGCTCATATGGCAAAGCCATGACGCTGGACGACATTGATGAGATTATTGCTTCTTTTGCGGAAACGGCCAGTTTTGCCCAGTCAGTAGGATTTGACGGTGTAGAAATTCATGGCGCACACGGCTATTTAATCGATCAGTTCCTTTGGGCAAATACGAACCGCCGCGAAGATGTATGGGGCGGGTCTATCCGCAATCGTGCGCAATTTGCGGCGCAGATAATCGCCGCGGTGCGCAGAGTTACCGGCCGCTCGTTCCCGATCTCTTTCTTGTTTTCGCAATGGAAAATGGGTGCCAATAATGCGGCTATTGCAACCAGTCCGCAGGACTTAGAAATCTTGCTTGATCCGATTGTTCAGGCTGGTGTAACCATATTGCATGCTTCGGATGGCTATTTCGACCAACCTGCTTTTCGGAATTCAGATCGTAGTTTAGCTGTATGGGCCAAAGAATTGACAGAACTTCCTACCATTGCAGGTGGTCCGATCGATTTGTCATTATCAGGGGGGCCATCTTACAGTACTGACTTAGAGGTGCTGATACGGCAGTTAGATAACCAGCAAATTGACTTAGTGGCTGTCGGGCGGCAACTGTTCTCTGAACCAAACTGGGTTTCAGAACTACAGAGGATGTCGCAATAACCGCCATAAATATCTCCGGTGCTTAAATTGCCATTAATGCCAAATTTCTTCTCGTTTTTCTCACTTTTATCAGAGAAGAAAAACTGATAGTTTGATTATTTGGCAGTCAAGACAAGGAAAGAGAAATGGCAAGTTATTTAATTCGAGTGGAACTGTATGGTACGGGGTCTGCGGGATATGAAAAGCTACATAAAAGAATGGTAGGCAATCAGTTCAGTCGCTCTATACGTTTCCCCGATGGAAAGTGGCATCGCCTTCCAAGTGGAACGTATATTGGTAATTCTTCATTAGGCTCTCTTCAGCTGACAGAAAAAATCAAATCTATTGCTAAGTCTTATTCAAGCAAAGACCCTTCCATATTTGTCTGTACTTACAGTAACTGGAGCGCTGCGCTGTATATTGATAAGGAACATCCAGAAAACTGATTAATCCAGTAAATAAAAAATGACAGTCTGAAAAATAAACTGATGTGGGTGAATTTTCTTATATTTCAAATTAATAAACCAGTAACAAAGAATAAAATAGCTTCCGATTCATTGAACAAATATATAAGGATACATTGGTAAAGTCATACCATGAGACCTGACAGCCTTGACTGTGTTGCTGCAAATGTTTGTTTGATAGTGAGGGAGTCGAAAAATGGACAGTAACTGGATGTGTTATATGAAATTTTTAGGTTTCTGGGTTACAGTAACGTTAATGATTGGGATTATGTTGTCATAATAAATGATTATGATATAAGTTTTATAACCTCGCTTTGGCGAGGTTTTTTTACATTCGTACGATAACCTTATTTATTGCAGGAGCTTTATTTTGGGAAAGAATTTGGCTGACTCTGACCTCAATAATATGTCGAAAGAGCAATTAATTGAAGAAATCAAGAAGCTCAGGAAAGGGATAAGAGAGCACAGAGATTCATCCGGCCATGATCTTTGCTGGTATCATCCCGATTTATGGGGATTGTTGCCAGAATATAAACACACAGAAATTGAAGTACCGGACTGGCCGCAGTTTATGCGTGGTTGTACTCGATATCGCCAGTCGTTAGATGAAAAGTGCCCATCTGCCGTCAGAATTAAAGCAGAATTTGACGATGACAAATAAGACAGACACTCTTATGAGGTAATCAGTTAATAGAAAATAGATTACCCGACGTATGCGGGTAATCCTGACTTTTTTAACTGTAACTCTTCGTCTTTCAAGTTGCCTCTTTGTTGGCTGCACGAATTACCGTTTTATAAACATGCGGTTATCTATGCTTCCGGGAATGAATAAGAGGCCAGTCTTTGGCTGGAAAAACACGTTCCTTTTTTCTTCGACGTATCTTGAAATCTATAATATCTATGACAAAGAATAAAATAACTTTAGCTTATTACATTATTGAGCAGGTTTTCTCAAAGTATAAACCAGCTTGTTTCTGTTATTTTTCAGTGTTAATTGCCTGTCTTGTAAACTCACTGCTGCGCCGTGGGTCAGGATATCAATAATAACCCGATCCCATTTGTTGAGCTTTTCATTAACACAGAATATGTCGGATTTAGTCAATTTACTGACGATTAAAACATTATCCTTTAATTCACCTACCCCCATAAAGTTGTTACACATTGTTCCGGAAACAAACATGTTCTTACCAAATGTGATGGACAGCTTTGTATCTTCTTTATTGGATACATTCTCACCATTAACGCTGACTAACGCAAATTTATGGTGCTGCAAATCTTTGGCAGTTACATTTCCTGTGGCACTTACCCCTGTGGATTGACATGCTGTAAGTAACAAGGTGGCGACCGCTAACGGAATCGCTCTGTTCATTTTATCTCCTGATGTTTATTACTTCATCCAACGAGATTCGGGCAGGGTTCACCAGAAGTTAATTGTTGGATACTTTGTAACGTTGTTTCACTGATACTGGTTAATGCTTCTTCTGTCAAAAATGCCTGATGGCCTGTGAATAAGACATTATGGCAGGAGGATAAACGGCGAAAGATATCATCTTGAATAACGTCATTTGATTTATCTTCAAAAAATAAATCGCGTTCGTTCTCATATACATCCATACCTAATGCGCCAATTTTCTGTTGTTTCAATGCGTTGATTGCAGCAACAGAATCAATTAATGCACCCCGGCTGGTATTGATGATCATTACACCATCTTTCATTTTACTGAACGCAATTTCATCCAGTAAGTGATGGTTTTCCGGAGTCATTGGGCAATGTAGTGAGATCACATCAGATTCAGCATACAGAGTATCCAAATCCACATATTTCACACCAAGTTCTAATGCTTCTTTATTTGGGTAAGGATCATGTGCTAATAAGTGCATACCGAAACCCTTCAGTATTTTTAAGGTAGCAAGGCCAATTTTCCCGGTACCGATAATACCTGCGGTACGGTTATACATGTTGAACCCAGTCAGGCCTTCAAGGGAGAAGTTGGCATCGCGGGTACGCTGATAAGCACGATGGATACGTCTGTTCAGGCATAGCATTAACCCGACTGTATGTTCAGCAACGGATTCCGGTGAATAGGCCGGTACGCGAACAACCTGAATGCCGAGTTCTTTAGCTGCATCTAAATCAACATTATTAAAACCGGCACAACGTAATGCCAGAATTTTGATGTTCATTTCTGCCAGTTCTTGCAGGACTTCACGTCCGCCATCATCATTGACGAAAATACAGACAGCATCAGCCCCAACAGCATTTTTAGCGGTTTGTGGGCTAAGGGGAAAATCAAAGAACTCGATATGATAATCAAGGCCAAGTTTTTGGTTGAGTAATTCAAAATGTTTACGATCGTATTGCTTTGTACTGTAAACAGCAACTTTCATAACTTTATCTCCGGTACTTTATTAACTGTGTGGTGCTTAATTTCATTCGAGCTACTTATTGAACTTTCCGGTTCATAGAGTATACCTGTTGTATTTCAAGCCTCTTTTTTGATGACTAAGCAAATTTGTTCTCTTGCCACTACTATCTGGCTTGAAATACATTAGGGCATATAGTTTTTGGGTTATGTTTTCTGCCTTGCCCCGATGATGCAACCCGAAATTCATCGGTATAATAAACCGACTCATAGTTTTCCATGAGATTATCATAACAGGAAGTTATATTCAGACTGAAAAAGAAGAGTTCGACAATAAATGATCAGGATATTAAAAGCGTTTGCAGTCATGGTAATACTACTGGTGTTATTAGTGTTGACAGGATGGTTCACTCTTTCTCACTGGTTACCATGGGTTGCCAGCCATTGGTTACCACAGGGAATGTCTCTTTCTTTGACTCAGCCCAAATGGACAAACAACAGATTACAGCTTGATAGCCTAACCGTGCAGGTACAAAAATGTGAACTCATAAAGTTATCTGGTTTATCTGCCGGATATTTGTCAAAGCAACGGGCAGAAGGCAAGTATTGGGATATTCATATTGCTAATGTTTATAGTCAGAGTGAGTGCTTGCCACAATTACCGATAACGCAAAAGCAGTCAGCTCCCGTATCCGTTGATGAGATCTTATCTTCTATTCCTGCAATTAAATTAGTTATTGACCACGTTGCTCTTTCTCCGTGGCAGGAATTTGCCGGAAAGCTTCAGTTTGATTCATCTTCTCATCAGCAAACATTCTCTTATCAGGGGAGTCAGTTAAAATTATCGGCTGATATTACAGATAAAAAATACCTGAACGTTCACCAATTTTTTGCAAAATTACCCCACCAGATTATTAGCCTGAATGGTGGTTTTTCATTGCCATTGGATATCAACAAGTTGCCGGAACAGGGCAGAATAACGGGGCAGTTGTCTGTCAGGCAGTTTCCTGAGCCTTTGGTGATGTTACTGGAATGGCAAGGGCAGAATGGAAAATTCATTATCACTCAGGAACCTAGCCGATTAGACAAAAACGACAAGAGTAAGCCGCAGGTATGGGCTGAATTACCGTGGTCGTTCAATCAGTCTCAATTTGTTATCCAGCACGGTAAATGGCAATGGTTAGGAGTAGGGCAGCCATTATCCGGGGGAGTGGATTTTACTCTCGAAGACTGGAAGAAAGGCTTTAATGGTAGTCAGATCAGTGGAAAAGTGAATCTGATCACACAGGGTGAATTTGGTAAGGGCAATGTGGTTCTTTCCATGCAACCGACAAGGGTAAGCCTAACAAATACATATATTCCTCTCCAACTGACAGGGCAAATGAATAGTGAGCAAATGATCATGACAATGTCATTGCCGACAGTCATAACAGGCTCATTAGTTGATCCGAAGATAACATTCAAGCCCGGTTCTCTGTTCCGTGTCTGGGGAAAAATCAGCGAAAATTTTACTATCAAAGAAGCCAGATTACCTTTGGCAGGAACCTACCTGACCCGCAATGGTTTTACGGGCCGTTTACAGGCAATAGTAACTGCAAAAGAGAGCTATTGGGGAACTTTCAGACTCCATTTTGATGGAATGGCCGAAAATTTTATTCCCGACCATGGAAACTGGAACTGGCGTTATTGGGGAAACGGTGATTTACCACCGTTGCAGGCTAAATGGGATATATCAGGTAAAGGAGGCTGGAATCAGTCACAGATAGCGATAAATGCACTCAATACAGGGTTTGATACTATCAATTATGGCCTTGTAAAAATGAAGGCCCCTCGTTTGCAGCTGATAAAACCGCTGATATGGGATCGCTCCACAACCCAGCCAGAATTAGCGGGAGAACTGCAACTTTCTGCTTTGAGAACTGATTTTCGTTCCGGTGGCTTTTTACCGCCAGTTGATTTCAGGGCAACAGTAACTGGTCAATCACCTGATAATTTTATGTTAAATGGTAAATTGCAGGCTAAGGGAATAGGGCCGATTCCAATTTATGGTCGTTGGGATGGAGTCAGAGTAAGAGGAGAGGCACGTTGGCCAAGGCAGTCATTGCTGGCATTCCAGACGCTCATTCCCGCGGATCTGGGGATTACCGTGCGTAGCGGGAATATCTATGCGCAGGCAGCATTTTCTGCCGCAAAAGGGCAAGGTTTACGTGCTGGTGGGCACTGGATAGTCAAAAATGCCGGCATCTGGCTGAAAGATGGAAGTATTGACGGACTGGATTTTGTATTACCGTGGCGTTTACAGGAACAAACCTGGCAATTAGGGGTTACATCGCCGGTTCAGTTACGGGTTAAAACAATCAATAGCCTATTCGAGATGAATAATGTTTCTGCCGATTTGCAAGGTTTTTATCCCCCGACTGAGATTCAGCCATTAACTTTATCCAATGTGAATATTGATATGCTGGATGGTGGTCTCAAATTAGATAAATTACAGCTTCCACAAAAACAGCCTGCGGTACTGAGTTTTAATCAGCTGAATGTAAGTAAGTTATTTCATGTATTGAAAGTGAAGCAACTTGCTATGTCAGGAAGAATCAGTGGTGAATTGCCGTTGTTATTAAATGATAAACAGTGGCTTATTAGGCAGGGTTGGATCGCTAACGATGGCGGCCTGACATTAAGGCTTGATAAAGATACGGTTGATTCAATAGGGAAAAATGATTTAACGGCTGGTGTAGCAATGGATTGGCTACGTTATTTGGAAATCAGCCACTCTAAAGCAAATGTAACACTGGATAATCTGGGTATTTTGGTCATGCACTCAGAGATAAACGGTGTTAATCCAGTCGTGGATAAAAAGCGGGAAGTCAGGCTGAGCTACCGGCATGAAGAAAATGTCTTTCAGCTATGGCGCAGCCTGCGATTTGGCAGCAGTTTGGAAGAATGGTTAGAGAAAAATATTGCGTTACCGGAATGAACATTCACAGATTAAAAAACGGTCATTGAGAATTCAATGACCGGACACAATTAAGAACCATCATATCTTTCTATTAGCCATTAACTGCTCAACGAGCTGCTCTTTCCCTACGATAGAGATAACCTTCCCCCGACGCAGAGCAACCTGATCTGTTTTCATTTCCTGTTCTCCGATAATCAGAATATTGGGGATCTTCAACTGATGGAATCGCCTGACTTTATGAGCAACAGAACTATTACTATGATCAGCTAATACAGGTAAATCCGCAGAGTTGAGTGAACAAACCAGTGCGTTGGCATAATCGATAGCTGCTTCACTCACTGTTGCGATTGCAACCGGTAATGGATGTACCCATTCTGGCAGGGCGCCCTGAGTGCTTTCCAGTAACACGCCGATCCAGCGCTCTATTGAGCCATATATGACCTGATGTAAAATTACCGTGTGTTCTTTCTCGCCGGACGAATTTGTATAAGCAATATCAAAGCGTTCCGGGAGGTTAAAATCCAGCTGTATTGTTCCGCACTGCCACTCACGCTCCATATTATCCTTAAGAGCCAGCTCGATTTTGGGGCCATAAAATGCGCCTTCACCGATTTGTATTTCGAAATCAACAGATTGCTCCTGGCATACATCAATTAATATTTGTTCAGCTTTTTGCCATAAAATTTTATCGCCGAGAGCAGATTCTGGCCGAGTAGAAATTCTGACCAAAAGTTGATGATAACCATACTGGCTGTACACAAGCTTAGCTCTATTCAGAAAATTAATTACCTCTACCTGAATTTGTGACCACGCACAAAAGACATGGGCATCGTCCTGAGTAAATTGGCGCAATCTCAGGCAGCCATTCAAAGCGCCAGAGGGTTCATTACGATGGACTAAACCAAATTCGAACAGTTTTATGGGGAGTTCTTTGTAACTATGTACACCACGTTTAAACAGTAAAATATGCGCCGGGCAGGACATTGGTTTTAAAGCATAATCCGACATGCATTCCTGATCACCGCCGAAAAACATATCTTCTTCGTACATAGCAAGATGGCCGGAAGTCTGCCATAACTCTTTTTTCAAAAACTGAGGTGTGCGGACTTCCTGGAAGCCATGCTGTTGGTAAATCTTCCGCATATGCTGTTGAATATTTTGAAATAGCCGCCAGCCGTTCGGGTGCCAGAAAATCATTCCCGGCCCTTGGGGTTCTGAATGAAATAAATCAAGTTGTTGTGCAATCTCACGATGAGTTTTCATAGCTTCTCCTGTTATGAAACTCTGAGCGAAACGCATAAGGCAGGTATGAAAAAACCCTCTGGCGAGTCGCTCAGAGGGTTTTTTAAAATTCTGTCGAGACTACCCCCCGAACAACCTGGTGGTTTCGGTGGTGGTAGTTTGTTGAGCTGGCATGGCCAGAATGAAGATTGATTTAATTTTCATAATGTTTAAGTTTTTAGCAATCTGTATAGAAAAAAGCAAGTGGAAATTATAGGTAAAAAGTTCTATATCCAATGGGTTTCGAATTACCTAAGAGATTACTGTGTTTTAATACTTTGCTCTGTACCGTAGAATTATCGCTGAACTGGAATAGTTTGGTGTTTTTAACCGGGAGTAATAATAAATGATAACAAAGCGTGGGTTCAGATTAACGATGGTCATTAGTGGCATGATGTTAATCGGTATAGGTTTGGCTGGGTGTGTCCGGCTGGAAGTTGCAACACCAGATAAGCCCATCAATATTAATATGAATGTGAAAATTGAACATGAAATTCATATTAAAGTTGATCGACAGATTGAAGATATGCTCAAAAATAACTCTGGCTTATTCTAAGGAGTGAGAATATGAAAAAAACAGGAGTGATACTTTGGCTAAGCTTGCTGTTTAGCTCTTTTGCAATGAGTATGACGCTGGATGAAGCAAAACAACAAGGTCTGGTAGGTGAAACATTCAGCGGATATCTGGCTCCTGTCAGGAATACTAAGGATGCACTTTCCGTGGTTAAGCAAATCAATAGTGAACGGGAAAAAAAGTATGCGGAGATTGCGGCGCAAAATAATATAACTACTGATCAAGTGGCGAGAATAGCGGGGGAAAAGCTGGTTAGTCGTGCAGGAGCAGGGGAATATGTGCGCGGTATTAATGGCAACTGGTTGAAGAAATAAAGCGTGCCATTTTTAGGCTGGCACGCACCGTTAGTAACAACAGAATCAGGCTGCAATTTCTTCAGATTGTTCCTGCTTTATTTTTTCTATAATTTCAACAATTGCATTGTGAGAATTTTGGTGTGCCTGATGTGCCAGTTCTTCGCCTAATGCAATACCTTCTGCAAAGACGAATTTAACATCAGTAATACCAATAAACTCCAAGAAAATCTGTAGGTATGGAGTTATCAAATCTTTTGGTGTTTGCTGATAGATGCCTCCACGGCTGCTCAGCACAATAACACGTTTGCCTTTTAACAAACCTTCTGGGCCTGATTCAGTATAGCGGAAGGTAATGCCAGCACGAGCAATAAAATCAAAGTAGTTTTTTAATTGTGCAGGAATAGAGAAATTGTACATTGGCGCAGTGATTACAATAACATCATGTGCCTTTAATTCGGCGATCAATTCATCGGATAGTGCCATCGCCGTTTTTTGACGCTCTGTCAGTTCTGCACCACTTGGACGCATAGCACCTAATAGTTCCCCATCCAGTACCGGAACTGGTTCCTCAGCTAAATTACGGATGGTGATGTGACTATCTGCATGGCTGGCGGACCATTGCTCAATAAAATTATCTGCCATTTTATTGCTTTGTGAATTTTGCGCCAAAATGCTGGATTTCAGAACCAGTAATTTACTCATTTTTCATTCCTTAATTCGTTACTGTAACTCATACACTGTCAATGGTTTCTATAGGTCAGGCATTTTAATGGGATTGTCATTCAGTAAATAGCGCAATATTTCGAGGTTAGTATTCAAAATTATTGAACATCAGATTGAGTCATCGGTTTTTAACCTGAAAGATGAGGGAAATAAATGCGTTTATATGCAGTACATTGAAATACTCAAGATATGTTACACTTCTGATAGCCTAGTACTAAAACCCTATCTTATAACTCAATTTACTAGAACACCTTGATAGTAAAATAAATTTTGACAATAAAGTGCTTTTCAGAAAAACAGCACTACTCAATTAAGAACGTCACAAGGATTTATCACAGTGGAATTACCTTTAACAGCGACGATTGCTGAATTATACGCTGAACTTGAGCACACGCCGTTGCGTGACCAGTTCCGTTTAAGAAAACGTTTGCAGGGAGCTGCAAAAATAAAAAATCAGGCTTCCTTACAGGCTGTAGCACAATCTATTGCTGCGGATATTACTACAGCAAAACAAAAAGTTATTAATCGTCAAACGACATGTCCTACGATTAAATACCCTGAAAACCTGCCCGTTAGCCAGAAAAAAGATGATATCTATAAAGCTATCAGGGATAACCAGGTTGTTATTATTGCTGGTGAAACAGGCTCTGGTAAAACAACCCAGATCCCTAAAATATGTCTTGAACTTGGCAGGGGTGTTAAAGGGCTTATCGGACATACCCAACCCCGTCGTTTAGCGGCTCGTTCAGTAGCCAGCCGTATTGCCGATGAACTGGAAACATCGCTGGGTTCAGCGGTCGGTTATAAGGTTCGTTTTAATGATCAGGTGAGTGAAAATACACTGGTCAAATTAATGACTGACGGTATTTTGCTGGCGGAATTGCAGCAGGATAGATTGTTATTACAATACGATACACTGATTATCGATGAAGCCCATGAACGTAGCCTGAACATCGATTTTATTATGGGATATCTGCGTCAGTTATTGCCGAAACGTCCCGATCTGAAAGTGATTATTACCTCAGCAACCATTGATCCTGAGCGGTTTTCCCGTCATTTTAGTAATGCGCCTATTATTGAAGTCTCAGGCCGTACTTACCCGGTGGAAGTTCGTTATCGGCCAATAGCAGGGGACGATAATGACAGCGATAGGGATCAGCTAGAAGCCATCATTGATGCGGTAGAAGAATTAGGCCGCGAAAGTGCCGGTGATATTCTGGTATTTATGAGTGGAGAGCGTGAAATCCGTGATACCGCTGATGCACTTAGTAAACAGAATTTTAAGCATACCGAAATTTTGCCTCTGTTTGCGCGTCTCTCCAATAACGAACAAAACAGGATCTTCCAGTCTCATGTCGGGCGTCGAATTATTTTAGCCACTAACGTGGCCGAAACCTCCTTGACTGTACCGGGCATTAAATATGTTATCGATACTGGCTATGCGCGTATCAGCCGGTATAGCTATCGGACCAAAGTTCAGCGTTTGCCGATAGAGCCAATTTCTCAGGCATCAGCTAATCAACGAAAAGGTCGTTGTGGCCGTGTTTCTGACGGGATTTGTATTCGACTCTATTCCGAAGATGATTATTTATCCCGTCCCGAATTTACTGATCCTGAAATTCTGCGTACCAATCTGGCATCCGTTATTTTGCAGATGACTTCGATTGGATTGGGGGATATCAGTGCGTTCCCGTTTGTCGAAGCGCCGGATAAACGTAATATTCAGGATGGTGTCCGACTATTGGAAGAGCTGGGGGCTATCGATACAGAATCTTCAATTGATGGCACTTACCGGCTGACGCAAATGGGGCGGCAGTTGGCACAGTTACCGATCGATCCCCGTTTGGCCCGTATGGTGCTGGAAGCCCGAACACAGGGTTGTGTGCGTGAAGTCATGGTGATTACTGCGGCATTATCCATTCAGGATCCGCGGGAAAGGCCGCTGGAAAAACAGCAAGCTTCGGATGAAAAACATCGCCGTTTTGCTGATAAGGATTCGGATTTTATCGCTTTCCTGAAATTGTGGGATTTTCTGACAGAACAGCAAAAAGAACTATCCAGTTCTCAGTTCCGCAAACTTTGTCGTCAGGATTATCTGAATTACCTGCGGGTCAGAGAATGGCAGGATGTATACACGCAATTGCGGCAGGTAGTCAAAGAAATTGGTATTCCGGTTAACAGCCAGGAAGCGGATTACCGCAGTATTCATATTGCGTTACTGACCGGGCTTTTATCCCATATCGGTCAGAAAGATGTCGAGAAACAGGAATATACAGGTGCCCGTAACGCCCGTTTTTCCATCTTTCCGGGATCGGGATTATTTAAAAAACCACCTAAATGGGGAATGGTGGCAGAGCTGGTGGAAACTAGCCGCCTCTGGGGACGCATTGCCGCCCGCATTGAACCAGAATGGATAGAGCCTCTGGCATCGCATCTGATCAAGCGTCATTACAGTGAACCTCACTGGCAAAAATCTCAGGGTGCGGTAATGGCATCAGAGAAAGTCACCTTATATGGATTGCCGATAGTGATGGGGCGTTTGGTCAATTACAGTCAGATTGATCCGATGTTGTGCCGCGAATTATTTATCCGCCATGCGCTGGTGGAAGGGGACTGGCAAACCCGCCATTCATTCTTCCGTGCTAATCTCAAATTACGTGAAGAAGTCGAAGAGCTGGAACACAAATCCCGTCGTCGGGATATTCTGGTGGATGATGAGACATTATTCAGCTTCTATGATCAGCGGATTGGCAAGGATGTAGTTTCATCCCGCCATTTTGACCGCTGGTGGAAAACAGTAAGCAAAGATCAGCCGGAATTGCTCAATTTTGAAAAGAGCATGTTGATTAAAGGGGATGCTAATAAAGTCAGTGCGCTGGATTACCCCAATTACTGGTATCAGGATAATTTAAAATTTCGTTTAACTTACCAGTTTGAACCGGGAACAGATGCTGATGGTGTCACGGTGCATATCCCATTGCCAGTATTAAATCAGGTTAGAGATGAGGGATTTGACTGGCAAATTCCGGGAATTCGTCATGAATTGGTCGTGGCATTAATTAAATCGTTACCGAAGCCTATCCGCCGTAATTTCGTACCGGCACCTAACTACGCACAGGCATTTCTGGAGCGGGTAGCTCAGCCACAGGCAACATTGCTGGAAAGTCTTGAAAAAGAATTTCGTCGCATGACAGGAGTGACGTTGTCACGTGATGACTGGCAATTGGAGCAGGTTTCGGATCATTTGAAAATGACTTTCCGTGTTATTGGAGAGAAAAACAAAACGCTGGCGGAAGGGAAAGATCTTTCAGCACTGAAGCTGAAACTGAAAGATAAAGTACAGGAAACACTTTCAGCCGTAGCGGATGATGGTATTGAACAAAGCGGGCTGCATATCTGGAGTTTTGGCGAATTACCTGAACGCTATGAGCAGAAACGAGGTGGCTATTCGGTTAAAGCATTCCCGGCGCTGGTGGATGAAAAAGACAGTATCGGTATTAAATTGTTTGAAACTGAATCCGAACAGCTTAATGCAATGTGGGAAGGAACGCGTCGGTTACTGTTGCTGAATATTCCGTCACCGATTAAATACCTGCATGAAAAACTGCCGAATAAATCCAAGTTGGGGCTATATTTCAACCCCTATGGAAAAGTTCTGGATTTGATTGATGATTGTATTTCCTGCGGTGTGGACAAATTAATTGCAGAAAATGGCGGCCCGGCATGGAATGAACAGGCATTTTCAGATTTGCAGGATAAAGTCCGGGCTGATTTGAATGATGCAGTGGTCGAAATTGCCAAACAGGTTGAGCAGATCCTGACAACGGTATTCGCCATTAATAAGCGCCTGAAAGGGCGGGTAGATATCTCTCTGGCATTGGCACTATCTGATATCAAAGCGCAAATTTCCGGTCTGGTCTTTAGAGGTTTCGTCACCGCCCACGGTTGGAAACGTCTGGCAGATGTATTGCGTTACCTAAATGGTATTGAACGCCGGTTGGAAAAACTGGCAATTGATATAAACAGAGATAGGACGCATATGAGCCGGATTGAATATATTCAGCAACAATGGCAGCAATGGTTGACGAAACTTTCTGTTCAGCAAAAACAGTTGCCGGAAGTAAAAGAAATCCGCTGGATGATTGAAGAACTGCGTATTAGCCTGTTTGCCCAACAGCTAGGTACAGCCTATCCGATATCTGATAAGCGTATTTTGCAGGCGATGGAGAATATCGCAGCGTAATAATTCGGGGGTTTTAGTGTATAATTATTAATACACTATAGGCCCCCATATTTTTGTATCCTATACGTGTATTTAAAATACATATCAATTCTATTGTCCAGTATCAATCCTTTTAAATATAATTTATACTAATCT